>NZ_JBHWDU010000080.1:0-28377 GCF_042734825.1 Kitasatospora sp. NPDC059648
GGACACTTCCTTCGGACCGCCTTCCAGCGGGCCCTCCGGGCGCTTCGTTCTTTCGTGTTTCCAGCTTATCAGACGTTTTCCGCTCCGTTTTCCGGAGTTTCATTCATCCGATTTGGCTTCCGCCTTTCGGCGCTCCCGAACTCTATCAGAGTTTCTCGGTCCGTTTTCCCGGTCGTTCTCGAATTCGCATTCGCATTCGAGGACTTCCTTGGGGCTCGTCCCGTGGGGCAACCCGGAGAACACTACGCACCGGATCGCCCCACGTCAAACCAGCGGCGGCGGTCAGACCTCGACGACGACCGGCAGGATCATCGGCCGACGGCGGTAGTTGTCCGCGACCCACTTGCCGATGGTCCGACGGACCAGCTGCTGCACCTGGCGGGGCTCCAGCACGCCGTCACTCGCCGAGCGGTCCAGGGCCTCCTGGAGCTTGGCGACGACCGGTACGAAGGCGTTGTCCTCGATGCCGGAGCCGCGGGCCTGGATGCTCGGACCGCCGACGATCTTGCCGTTGGTCGAGTCGACCGCGACGAAGACCGAGATGAAGCCCTCCTCGCCCAGGATCCTGCGGTCCTTGAGCGAGGCCTCGGTGATGTCGCCGACCGAGGCGCCGTCCACGTAGACGTAGCCGGCCTGCACCTTGCCGACGATCCGGGCGACACCCTTCTCCAGGTCGACGCAGACGCCGTCCTCGGCGATGACCACGCGGTTGCGCGGCACGCCGGTCGCGATGCCCAGCTCGGCGGCGGCCCGCAGGTGGCGCCACTCGCCGTGGACCGGCATCAGGTTGCGCGGCTTGCAGATGTTGAAGAAGTACAGCAGCTCACCGGCCGAGGCGTGGCCGGAGACGTGCACCTTGGCGTTGCCCTTGTGCACGACCTTGGCGCCCCAGCGGGTCAGGCCGTTGATCACGCGGTAGACGGCGTTCTCGTTGCCCGGGATGAGCGAGGAGGCCAGGACGACGGTGTCGCCCTCGACGATGCGGATCTGGTGGTCGCGGTTGGCCATCCGGGACAGCGCCGCCATCGGCTCGCCCTGCGAGCCGGTGCAGATCAGCACGACCTCCTTCTCCGGGAGGTCGTCCAGCTGCTTGACGTCCACGATCAGGTTGCCGGGGACCTTCAGGTAGCCGAGGTCGCGGGCGATGCCCATGTTGCGGACCATCGAGCGGCCGACGAAGGCGACCTTGCGGCCGTACTCGTGGGCGGCGTCCAGCACCTGCTGGATGCGGTGCACGTGGCTGGCGAAGGAGGCGACGATGATGCGCCGGTCGGCGTTGGCGAAGACGTTCCGCAGGGCCGCCGAGATGTCCCGCTCGTGCGGGATGAAGCCGGGGACCTCGGCGTTGGTGGAGTCCACCAGCAGCAGGTCCATGCCCTCCTCGGCCAGCTTGGCGAAGGTCGGCAGGTCGGTCAGGCGGCCGTCCAGCGGCAGCTGGTCCATCTTGAAGTCACCGGTGGCCACGACCATGCCGGCGGGGGTGCGGACGGCCACGGCCAGGGCGTCCGGGATGGAGTGGTTGACCGCGATGAACTCGCAGTCGAAGGGGCCGATGCGCTCGCGCTGGCCCTCCTTCACCTCCAGCACGTACGGCCGGATGCGGTGCTCGGCGAGCTTGGCCTCGATCAGGGCGAGGGTCAGCTTCGAACCGATCAGCGGGATGTCCGGGTTCTCCCGGAGGAGGAAGGGCACGGCCCCGATGTGGTCCTCGTGCCCGTGGGTCAGGACGATGCCGTCGATCTTGTCGAGGCGGTCCCGGATGTAGCTGAAGTCCGGGAGGATCAGGTCCACACCCGGCTGCTCGTCCTCGGGGAAGAGGACGCCGCAGTCGACGATCAGGATGCGGTCCCCGTACTCGAAGACCGTCATGTTGCGGCCGATCTCGCCGAGGCCGCCGAGCGGGGTGATGCGGAGGGCGCCCTCCTTCAGGGCCGGGGGCGCGCCGAGTTCGGGATGCGGGTGGCTCAAAAGACTCTCCTCACGACGCACGCCACATGCCCGGGGTCCTCCCCCTGGAGACATATGGCGTGCGTACTCAGTGTCGTTTTCCTACTGGGTCGGTGCTCTCGCGCCTTCGGTCCGGTCCAGCGGCGGACCCGGGGGTCCGGCGAGCCGGGGCGCGCACGTCTGTGTCTGCTAGAGGTGTACCCCGCCGGCGGCGAGATCCTGCTTCAATCGGTCGATCTCCTCGGGCGTCGCACCGACCAGCGGCAGCCGCAGCGGCCCGGCCGGCAGGCCCTGGAGGTCCAGCGCGGCCTTGGTGAGGATCGCGCCCTGAGTGCGGAACATACCGGTGAACACCGGCAGCAGGCCCTGGTGGATCGCGGTGGCCTTGGCCACATCGCCCCCCAGGTAGGCCTCGATCATCGACTTCAGCTCACCGGCCACCACGTGCCCGACGACGCTGACCACGCCGACGGCTCCGACGGACAGCAGCGGCAGGTTGAGGACGTCGTCGCCGGAGTACCAGGCGAGGTCGGAGCGGGCGATCGCCCAGGCCGCGGCGCCCAGGTCGCCCTTGGCGTCCTTGTTGGCGACGATCCGCGGGTGCTCGCCCAGGCGGACCAGGGTCTCGTGGCTCAGCGCGACCCCGCTGCGGCCCGGGATGTCGTAGGCCATGACCGGCAGCCCGGTCGCGTCGGCGACCTGCGTGAAGTGCCGGTACAGGCCCTCCTGCGGGGGCTTGTTGTAGTACGGCGTGACGACCAGCAGCCCGTGCGCCCCGGCGGCCTCCGCCTGCCGGGCCAGCTCGACGCTGTGGTGGGTGTCGTTGGTGCCGACCCCGGCCACCACGTGGGCGCGATCCCCGACCGCCTCCACCACGGCGCGGACGAGCTGGGCCTTCTCGGCGTCGCTGGTGGTCGGTGACTCACCGGTGGTGCCGTTGACGACGAGGCCGTCGTTCCCGGAGTCGACGAGGTGCGTGGCGAGGCGCTGGGCGCCGTCGAGGTCGAGTGCGCCGTCGGCGGTGAACGGGGTGACCATCGCGGTCAGCACCCGGCCGAACGGCGTCTGGGGGGTGGAGGTCGGAGCCATGCGTCCAAAACTACTCGTAGGCGGTGGGGCGGTACCCATGCCGGTCCATGGTTCGGACAGGTGGAGCAGGCGGGGGGTGGGAGGTGGGACTCCGGTGCTGCCCGCTCGGGGGTTCAGGCAGCACCGGAATCCGTGGTCACGAATGTAGGGAGCGGCTAGAAAAGCCGCAATCCAGACATGCCAGGCACACTGCCCATATGCCTGTTGCCCCAGGTCAGGGGGCGACTCGGCCGTGCTTCTCGAAGGCCGCATGGGTGAGCGGCATGAGCTGCGCCCACTGCTCCTCCATCTGCTCGGCGACCATCTCGATCTCGCGCTGCGGGAAGGACGGCACCGCCGAGTTCTCCCGCCGGGTGCGCAGCGAGAGGAAGTGCATCAGCGAGCGCGCGTTGCAGGTCGCGTACATCGAGGAGAACAGGCCGACCGGCAGCACCGCGCGGGCCACCTCGCGGGCCACGCCGGCCGCCAGCATCTCCTGGTAGCGGGCGTAGGACTCGCGGTACGCGGCCTCCATCGCCTCGGTGGTGGTCCTGTGCTGCTCGGGCGTGCCCTCGTGGAACTCGTACTTGCCCGGGCGGCCCTGCTGGACCAGCTTGCGGTCCTCGGAGGGGACGTAGAAGACCGGCTCCAGCTCGCGGTAGCGGCCGGACTCCTCGTTGTACGACCAGCCGCTGCGGTGCCGGTGGAACTCGCGGAAAACGAAGATCGGCGCGCTGATGAAGAAGGTCATCGAGTTGTGCTCGAACGGCGTGCCGTGCCGGTCGCGCATCAGGAAGTTGATCAGTCCCCGGGACTTCTCCGGGTCCTGCTGCAGCGCCTCCAGGGACTGCTCCCCCGCGGTCGACACCCGGGCCGACCAGATGACGTCCGAGTCCGCGGCGGCGCTGCGGACCAGCTCCACCGTCACGTCGCTGCGGAAGCTGGGGGCCGTCGGTTCGTCGCTCACGCGTTACTCCTTGCGGGTTCGGTGCTGTGCAGCTTGATGGCGTGCTGCATGGTCTTGCGGGCGCGCGGGGTGTCGCCGGCGTCGGCGTAGGCCACGGCGAGGCGGAACCAGACCCGCCAGTCGCCCGGCGCGGCCTCCGCCTCGGTCTGCCGGCGGGCGAAGACCGCGTCGGCCGAGGCCCGGTCGATCCGCCCGCCGGTGGTGCGCTCCAGCTCGTCCACCGGAAGGCCGCCCTCGGCATCCAGCTCCCGGGCGAGCTGCTCGCTGGCCCGGCCGAAGCGGACGGTCTGGCGCAGGAACCAGACGCCGATCAGCGGGATCACGAAGGCACACAGGCCGATGCCGACGCCGAGCGGCTTGCCGGTGGCGATCAGCTGGACGCCCTCCCCCACGCAGAGCAGGGCGACCAGCAGCAGCACGCCGGACAGGACGAAGAAACCGGTACGGGAGGTCATGAGGGTCTCACAGGTCCAGGAAGTGTTCGAGGCCGAAGGTCAGCCCCGGGGTCTCGACGACCTTCCGCACGCCCAGCAGGATCCCCGGCATGAAGCTGCTGTGGTGCAGCGAGTCGTGCCGGATGGTGAGCGTCTCGCCGGTGTCGCCGAACATCACCTGCTGGTGGGCGAGCAGGCCGCGCAGCCGAACGGCGTGCACCGGCACCCCGTCCACGTCGGCGCCGCGCGCGCCGGGCAGGCTGTGGGTGGTCGGGTCCTGCTGCTTCGGGCGGCCGGCCTCGGCCCGGGCGGCGGCGATCAGCTGGGCGGTGCGGGTGGCGGTGCCGCTGGGGGCGTCAGCCTTGCGGTCGTGGTGGAGTTCGACCACCTCGACCGACTCGAAGTACTTCGCCGCGACCTGCGAGAACTTCATGCCGAGGATCGCGCCGATGGAGAAGTTCGGGGCGATCAGCAGGCCCAGGTCCGGGGCCTCCGCCAGCCAGCCGCGGACGGTGGTGAGCCGCTCGTCCGTCCAGCCGGTGGTGCCGGTGACCACGTGGATGCCGTTGTGGACGCAGAAGTCGAGGTTGCCCATCACCGAGTCCGGGTGGGTCAGTTCGACGACGACCTGGGCCCCGGCCTCGGTCAGTTCCTCCAGCTTCGAGCCGCGCCCGAGGGCGGCGACCAGCTCCAGGTCCGGCGCGGCCTCGACGGCCTTGACCGCCTCCGAGCCGATCCGCCCCTTGGCGCCGATCACGGCGACACGCAGCGTCATAGCGAAAGTCCTCTCACCAGCAGTCTCGGGTCTCACACCAGCAGATCGGCGAGCTTGGCGGCCCGCTTGTCGTTGACCGGACCGATCAGCGCCAGCGACGGCCGGTACGCGCCCAGCACATCACGGGCCACCTCGTGGACGTCCTCCAGGGTCACCGCCGCGATCCGCTCCAGCATGTCGTCCACCGACAGGTGGTGCCCGTAACTGAGTTCGGCCTTGCCGATCCGGTTCATCAGCGAGCCGGTGTCCTCCATGCCGAGCACGGTGGAGCCGGAGATCTGCCCGATCGCGCGCTGCAGCTCCTCCTCGGTGATGCCCTCGGCGACCACCTTGGCCAGCTCCTCGCGGCAGATCCGCAGCACCTCCTCGACCCGCTTGGGCTGGCAGCCGGCGTAGATGCCGAACAGGCCGCTGTCCGCGTAGGAGGAGGAGTACGAGTAGACCGAGTACGCCAGGCCGCGCTTCTCCCGGACCTCCTGGAACAGCCGGGAGCTCATCCCGCCGCCCAGGGCCGCGTTGAGCACGCCCATCGCCCAGCGGCGCTCGTCGTGCCGGGGCACCCCGGGCACGCCCAGCACCAGGTGGGCCTGCTCGGTGGAGCGGTTGAGCACCTCCACCTTGCCAGCCGTGCGCAGCGCCTTGAGGCCGCGGCGGGCCTCGGAGGGCGCCGCGGTGGAGCGGGCCAGCACCGGGGCGAAGGCCCGCTCGACCTGCTTGACCACCTTGCGGTGGTCGAGGTTGCCGGCCGCGGCGACGACCAGGTTCTCCGGGCGGTAGCGGCGGTGGTAGAAGCCGGCGATCTGGTCCCGGGTGAGCGCCTTGATGGTCTCCTGGGTGCCGAGGATGGGGCGGCCGAGCGGGCCGCTGCCGTAGATCACCTTGGCGAACAGGTCGTGGACCACGTCGCCCGGGTCGTCCTCGGCCATCGCCATCTCTTCGAGGATCACGCCGCGTTCGGCGTCGACGTCCTCGGGGCGGATCAGCGAGCCGGTGAGCATGTCGCAGACCACGTCGATGGCCAGCGGCAGGTCGGTGTCCAGGACCCGGGCGTAGTAGCAGGTGTTCTCCTTCGCGGTGAAGGCGTTCATCTCGCCGCCGACCGCGTCCAGGGCCGCCGAGATGTCCAGCGCGCTGCGCCGCTCGGTGCCCTTGAAGAGCAGGTGCTCCAGGTAGTGGGTCGCGCCGTTGAGCTGCGGGGTCTCGTCCCGCGAGCCGACGCCGACCCAGATGCCGAAGGTCGCGGAGCGCACCGTCGGCAGGGTCTCGGTGACGACCCGCAGGCCGCCGGGCAGGACGGAGCGGCGCACCGTGCCGGCGCCGTCGACGCCCTTGAGCAGGGTCCGGGTGCTGCCGGGACGCTGCTTTACCGCCGGGGCCTGGGCCACGGTGGGTACCTCCAGAGGAAACGCACGCGCGATGCACGTACGGACGAAAGCGTGGACAACGGGGTGCGGCCCGCACGCCGGGAGGCGTACGGGCCGCAAGGGTCAGCTAGCGGCGCTTCACTCGGAAGCGGCCTCGCCGGCTTCCTCGCCCTCGATGACCGGGATCAGGGAGAGCTTGCCGCGCGGGTCGATCTCGGCGATCTCGACCTGCACCTTGGCACCGACGCCGAGGACGTCCTCGACGTTCTCCACGCGCTTGCCGCCGGCCAGCTTGCGGATCTGCGAGATGTGCAGCAGACCGTCCTTGCCCGGCATGAGCGAGACGAACGCGCCGAACGTCGTGGTCTTGACCACGGTGCCCAGGTAGCGCTCGCCGACCTCCGGCATGGTCGGGTTGGCGATCTGGTTGATCGTGGTGCGGGCGGCCTCGGCGGCCGGGCCGTCGGCGGCACCGATGTAGATGGTGCCGTCGTCCTCGATCGTGATCTCGGCGCCGGTGTCCTCCTGGATCTGGTTGATCATCTTGCCCTTGGGGCCGATGACCTCGCCGATCTTGTCCACCGGGATCTTGATGGTGATGATGCGCGGCGCGTTCGGGGACATCTCGTCGGGCGAGTCGATGGCCTCGTTCATCACGTCGAGGATGTGCAGGCGGGCGTCGCGGGCCTGCTTCAGCGCGGCGGCCAGCACGGAGGCCGGGATGCCGTTGAGCTTGGTGTCCAGCTGCAGCGCGGTGATGAAGTTGCGGGTACCGGCGACCTTGAAGTCCATGTCGCCGTACGCGTCCTCGGCGCCCAGGATGTCGGTCAGCGCGACGTAGTGGGTCTCACCGTCGATCTCCTGGGAGATCAGGCCCATGGCGATGCCGGCGACGGCGGCCTTCAGCGGCACACCGGCGTTCAGCAGCGACATGGTCGAGGCGCAGACCGAGCCCATCGAGGTGGAGCCGTTGGAGCCGAGCGCCTCGGAGACCTGGCGGATGGCGTACGGGAACTCCTCGCGGGTCGGCAGGACCGGCAGGATGGCGCGCTCGGCCAGGGCGCCGTGGCCGATCTCGCGGCGCTTGGGCGAGCCCACGCGGCCGGTCTCGCCGACCGAGTACGGCGGGAAGTTGTAGTTGTGCATGTAGCGGCGACGCGTCTCCGGGGAGAGCGTGTCGAGCTGCTGCTCCATCCGGAGCATGTTCAGCGTGGTGACACCCAGGATCTGGGTCTCGCCGCGCTCGAACAGCGCCGAGCCGTGGACGCGCGGGATGGCCTCGACCTCGGCGGCCAGGGTGCGGATGTCGGTGACGCCGCGGCCGTCGATGCGGACCTTGTCCTTGATGACGCGCTCGCGGACGATCTTCTTGGTCAGCGCGTTGTAGGCGGCGCTGATCTCCTTCTCGCGGCCCTCGAACTCGGGGAGCAGCTTCTCGGCCGCGACGGCCTTGACGCGGTCCAGCTCGTTGTTGCGCTCCTGCTTGCCCGGGATGGTCAGGGCCTGGGCGAGCTCGTCCTTGACGGCGGCGGTCAGCGCGGCGAGGACGTCGTCCTGGTAGTCCAGGAAGACCGGGAACTCGGCGGTCGGCTTGGCGGCCTGGGCGGCCAGCTGCGACTGCGCGGCGCACAGCACCTTGATGAACGGCTTGGCGGCCTCCAGGCCGGAGGCGACGACCTCCTCGGTCGGCGCCTCGGCGCCGCCCTCGACCAGCTTGATGGTCTTGTCGGTGGCCTCGGCCTCGACCATCATGATCGCGACGTCGCCGTCCGGCAGGACGCGACCGGCGACGACCATGTCGAAGACGGCCGACTCCAGTTCGCTGTGGGTCGGGAAGGCGACCCACTGGCCCTTGATCAGGGCGACGCGCACGCCGCCGATGGGGCCGGAGAACGGCAGGCCCGCCAGCTGGGTGGAGGCGGAGGCGGCGTTGATGGCGACCACGTCGTACAGGTGGTCGGGGTTGAGCGCCATCACGGTGCAGACGACCTGGACCTCGTTGCGCAGGCCCTTGACGAAGGACGGGCGCAGCGGGCGGTCGATCAGGCGGCAGGTGAGGATCGCGTCCTCGGAGGGCCGGCCCTCACGACGGAAGAACGAGCCGGGGATGCGGCCGGCGGCGTACATCCGCTCCTCGACGTCCACGGTCAGCGGGAAGAAGTCGAAGTGCTCCTTCGGCTGCTTGGACGCGCTGGTGGCCGACAGCACCATGGTGTCGTCGTCCAGGTAGGCCACGGCGGAGCCGGCGGCCTGACGGGCCAGACGGCCGGTCTCGAAGCGGATGGTACGGGTGCCGAAGGAACCGTTGTCGATCACGGCCTCGGCGTAGAACACGTTCTCTTCCACCTGGAAGATCTCCTCTTTCGTACGTCTCCGGGAGAGCGTCCCCGCGCACTGCCTGGTATTGGCCCTGGGGCCCTCCCGCCAGGGAGGGCGGCAGTCGGGCCGGTCTTCGATCGAAGCCTCCGGGGTGCCCCGCTCTGCTGCGGGGGTTCCGGGGGCCACTACCGAGGACCGGCGCCTCACGGCTGCCGGGCCGGGACGGGCGGTCCGCGTCTGGACGCTCTCTCGGATGCGGGCGGCTTCCGTTTGAAGCCTTCGTCCCGCGGGGGGTTCGGGCTCGCTGCCCGGGTGGCGCGCTGCTGCGCCATCACCCGGCATGCCCACAACCCTACGGTGCAATCCTCGGCCACCTGGGGAGGTGCGCGCGAGTTGTTATGCCAGGGTGCCGCGGCCGAAGCGCCGCGGCATACGCGCGAGGGGCGGCTCCCCGGTGTGGGGAGCCGCCCCGAGCGGCGAGCTTAGCGGGCGCCGCCGGCGGCACCGCGGCGGATGCCCAGGCGGTCGACGAGCGTACGGAAGCGCTCGATGTCCTTCTTGGCCAGGTACTGCAGGAGGCGGCGGCGCTGGCCGACCAGGATCAGCAGGCCACGGCGCGAGTGGTGGTCGTGCTTGTGGAACTTGAGGTGCTCGGTCAGGTCCGAGATGCGACGGGAGAGCATGGCGACCTGGACCTCGGGGGAGCCGGTGTCGCCCTCCTTCTGGCCGAACTCGGCGATGATCTGCTTCTTGACGTCAGAGGCGAGAGCCACTGCAACTCCTTCAAGGTCTACCGAGCGGTCCTGGTCGACAGCACAGGACTCTGCGAGAACTCGGTGTCGTGAGTGCGGCCGGCGGTCGGCTGCCCCTGGGGGCGGACACACGGCTGCGCTCGAAGGCCAAGCGTACCAGTGCCGCCCACCCGGCCGGTCGGCGGGTGGGCGGCGGGCGGCCGGGGGTCAGCCGGTGGCGCCGCGGACCAGCCGGTAGATGTTCAGCACGGCGAGCGCCAGCGGGACCAGCGAGATCAGGGTGAGGCTGTCGACCAGGTCCAGGATGCGCCCCCAGAACGGGGAGACGCCGAGCCGGGGCACCACCAGGGCGATCGCGGTGAGCAGCGCCGCGCCGAAGGCGATGGAGGCGGCCAGCCAGATGGTGCGCAGGTCCAGGTCGGTGCCGGAGCCGGCGGTGCGCAGGATGAACTGCGGGGTGTGCAGGGACAGCCCGACGATCAGCAGGCTCAGGCCGAGCAGGCCGGCCACGGTGAGGCTGAGGACCTGCGCGGTGTAGCGGAAGAGCCGGGCGCGCAGCATGGTGGCGATGCCCAGGGCGAGCGCGAGCAGTTCGGGGAAGGTCCGGTCGGTGAAGGAGAGGACCGCGCAGGCGCCGACCACGACCGCGGCGCAGCCGCCGACCAGGCCGACCAGCACCTCGTGGCCGCGGCGGGCCTGGTGGGCGATCCGCTCGTACTGGACGGCCTCGGCGCGCTCGGCCTCCTCGTCGTAGTCGCGGCTGCGGGTGCGGGTCTGGCCGGGGGCGCTGAAGCCGACCGGCAGCCGGGCGAAGCGGGCGGAGAGGCTGGGCAGGAAGCCGATCGCGGCGACGGCGGCGACTCCGGTGACGGCGGCGATGTTCCCGGCCGCGGTGTCCGGCATCAGCACGGCGGCGAAGGTGGCGAGCGCGCCGGCGGCGGCGACGAAGGCGGCGGCGACGAACACCGCGTCCATCGTAGGCAGCAGTCCGGCGAGCAGCACGGCGATCACCAGGACGGTGACGCAGCCGGTCAGGAACTGCAGCCGGCCGGGGCCGTCCCACTTGTGGGCGACGGCGATGACGCCGCTGCCGGCGATCATGGCGTGCGGCAGGGCCCCGAGGCCGAGGGCGACGGCGGCGGGCGCGTCCCCGTAGACCCGGGCGCGGACCCCGGCGAGCGCGGTGAGCACGACGGCGGCGACGCCGGCCAGTACGCCGGGCAGGCTGTGCATGTCGTGGCGCAGGTCGGAGAACCAGAGCGCGAAGCCGAGCAGCGTGAGCAGCACCCCGGTGCCGATCAGGCCGAAGCCGCGCATGAGGTCGACGGTCCAGAACCGGCGGTCGGCCTCGACGGCGCTGGCGATGGCGTCGGCGACGTCGTCGTAGACGGCTGGCGGCAGGGACTCGGCGAACGGGCGCAGTGCCAGCAGGTCGCCGTCGCGGACCTGCTGGGCGGCCAGCGACAGGCTGCTGTCGAGCACGGTGCCGTCGCGGCGGACCAGGTGGAAGCCGGTGGGGGTGCCGTCGGGCTGGGTCTGGTTGGCCAGGCGCAGCACCTCGGGGTAGACGTCGGCGAGTGCGACGTCCTCGGGCAGGGCGACGTCGATCCGGCGGTCCGGGGCGACGACGGTCACCCGGCAGTAGCCCGTGGCGGCGGTGGCACTCATGCGCCCGCCTCGCCGCGCCCGGCAGGGGCACTCGTCCCCACGCACGTTTCGATCACGAGCTCGCTCCGCTCGCTCATTGCCGCACCTCGATCCTTCGACGCACTTCGGCGCTCCCCCTGTGGTTGACGGTGCCGCGGGACGCGGCGCGCGGTCTGGCCGCGGAACCGGCCCGGCCGGGCCGCGAGTTGGCGCGGCGTTACCCTACCCGCTCGGTTCGTGCCCGGCGCCGCTGCGGTGGCGGGCCCGGCGGGCGGTGCGGGGGCGACGGGGGCGGACACGCCCCTATGTAGGATCGGCGCCTGCGCACGGTGGTACGGGGGCTGCGCTGTGTGGGGCGTCCTCAGTCTCGTGAACCCGTACCGGAGCGGGCGCAGTCGCGTGAGGGCTGATGCCGAAGTGATCGATCGACGCCGCGGGGTGGATGACGCATGGGTGTGATCATGGTCAAGCGACCGGCCAGGGCGTACCCGCCGACGGTGCCGGACGAGCCGGTGGAGCTGGTCAGTCCGCCCGAGCTGCCCCGGCAGGGCGGCGAGGACTGGCTGATGAGCATCCTGCCGATGCTCGGCATGGGCGGTTCGGCGGTGTTCTTCTTCTCGCCGGGCGCGGCCGCCCCGATGAAGATCATGGGCGGTCTGATGATCGTCTCGACGGTCGGCATGGTCCTGGCCCAGATCGTCCGGGCCCGCAAGGGCGGTTCGACCGCGATGGCGGACGAACGGCGCGACTACCTCAAGTACCTGCAGCAGACCCGCCGCCAGGTGCGCCGTACGGCGGAGAGCCAGCGCGGCGCGCTGCTGTTCCTGAATCCGGCGCCGGACCAGCTGTGGTCGATCGTCGAGGACGGCCGGCGGCTGTGGGAGCGGCGGACGGGGGACGGCGACTTCGCGCAGATCCGGGTGGGCCTCGGGCCGGTGCAGCTGTCCACCCCGCTGGTGGCGCCGCAGACCGCGCCCATGGACGAGCTGGAGCCGCTGTCGGCGGCCGCGATGCACTCCTTCCTGAAGGCCCACGGCACCCTGCAGGACCTGCCGTTGGCGGTCTCGCTGCGGGCGTTCTACCACATCACGGTGTGCGGGGACCCGGACTCGGTGTACGGCAACGTGCGCGCGATGATCGCCCAGCTGACCACCCTCCACTCGCCGGACGACCTGCTGGTCGCGGTCGCCGCGGCGCCCGGTGCGGCGGAGGAGTGGGACTGGACCAAGTGGCTGCCGCACAACCAGCACCGCAAGGAGGCGGACGGCGCGGGCTCGCGCCGGCTGAGCGCCCACGACCTGGGCGACCTGGAGTACCTGCTGCAGGACGAGCTGTCCGGCCGCCAGCGCTTCGTCCGGGACGCGGCGCCCGCGGCGGACCAGCCGCACCTGGTGGTCATCATGGACGGCGCCGGGGTGCCCCACGACTCGGTGCTGGCCGGGCCCGAGGGCGTGCAGGGGGTGACCGTCATCGAGGTCGTCCCGGGCGAGGTGGACGAGCCGAGCGGGCACCTGATGGTGACGGTCAGCCCGCAGGAGCTGGTGCTGCGTTCGGCCTCGGGGGCGACGTACGCCGGCAAGCCGGACCTGCTCTCGCTGTGGCAGTCCGAGGCGCTGGCGCGGCAGTTGGCGCCGTACCGGGCCTCGGCCGGCGGGGACGACGAGCCGCTGCTGTCCAACCTGGACTTCACCGACATGATGAACTCGGGCGACCCGGGCTCCTTCGACGTGGCCCGCAGCTGGCGACCGCGCGCCCAGCACGAGCGGATGCGGGTGCCGATCGGCGTCGGTGCCAACGGCGAGCACGTCTACCTGGACATCAAGGAGGCCGCGCTGGAGGGCATGGGCCCGCACGGCCTGTGCGTGGGCGCGACCGGTTCCGGCAAGTCGGAGCTGCTGCGCACGCTGGTGCTCGCGCTGGCGATGACCCACTCCTCGGAGACGCTGAACTTCGTGCTCGCCGACTTCAAGGGCGGCGCGACCTTCCTCGGCATGGCGGACATGCCGCACACCTCCGCGGTGATCACCAACCTGGAGGGCGAGCTCACCCTGGTCGACCGCATGCGCGACGCGATCGAGGGCGAGCTGCACCGCCGCCAGGAGCTGCTGCACCGCTCCGGCAACTACGCCAACATCCACGAGTACGAGCGGGCCCGGGCGGCCGGCGCGGCACTGGACCCGCTGCCCTCACTGGTACTGATCATCGACGAGTTCTCCGAACTCCTCACCGCCAAGCCCGACTTCATCGAGATGTTCATCCAGATCGGCCGGATCGGCCGCTCCCTGGGCGTGCACCTGCTGCTGGCCTCGCAGCGCCTGGAGGAGGGCAAGCTGCGCGGCCTGGACACCTACCTCTCGTACCGGATCGGTCTGCGCACCTTCTCGGCGGCCGAGTCGCGGGCGGCGATCGGCGTGCCGGACGCCTACCACCTGCCGCCGGTGCCGGGCGTCGGCTACCTGAAGTTCGGCGAGGACGTGATGGACCGGTTCAAGGCCGCCTACGTCTCGGGGCCGTACCGGGCGCCGGGCCAGCAGCGGTCGACCGGCGGACGGCGGGTGAACGCCCAGCCGGTCCTGTTCACCTCGGCGTTCGTCGACCTGCCGCCGGAGCCGGTGGAGGAGGAGGCGCCGCAGGCGCCGGAGCAGGACGACGCGCTGGTGGACACCGTGCTGGACGTGTTCGTCCAGCGGATGGCCGGCCAGGGCCCGGCCGCGCACCAGGTGTGGCTGCCGCCGCTGGACGAGGCGCCGAGCATCGACCACCTGCTGCCGCCGCTGCAGGTCGTCCCGGAGCGCGGGCTGACCGCGCCCGGCTATCCGGGCGGCCGGCTGCGGGCGCCGATCGGCATCGTGGACAAGCCGCGCGAGCAGAAGACCGACATCCTGGAGGTCGACTTCTCCGGGGCGGCCGGCCACGGCCTGATCGTGGGCGGCCCCCGCTCGGGCAAGTCGACCGTGCTGCGCACCATGACGGCCGCCTTCGGCCTCACCCACACCCCGCGCGAGGTGCAGTTCTACCTGCTGGACTTCGGCGCGGGCAGCTTCCAGTCGCTGACCGGCCTGCCGCACGTCGGCGGGGTGGCCGGGCGCCTGGACGTGGACAAGGTGCGCCGGATGGTCTCCGAGGTGCACAGCGTGATGAACCGGCGCGAGGAGCTGTTCCGGGCGACCGGCATCGACACCATCGCGACGTACCGGGCCCGCCGGGCGGCCGGGCAGCTGCCGGACGAGGCCTTCGGCGACGTCTTCCTGATGATCGACGGCTGGAACACCTTCAAGCAGGAGTTCGAGGGGTTGGAGCCGGTGATCGGCGACATCGCCCAGCGCGGCCTCGGCTACGGCGTCCACCTGGTGATCACCGCGGCCCGGTACGCCGAGGTGCGCCCGGCGCTGAAGGACCTGCTGCAGAACCGCGTCGAGCTGAAGCTCGGTGACGCGATGGAGTCCGAGGTGGACCGCCGGGTGGCACAGAACGTCCCGCCGCTGGCCGGGCGCGGCATCACCGCGGAGCGGCTGCACTTCCTGGGCGGGCTGCCCCGGCTGGACGGCTCCTCCTCGGTGGAAGACCTGCAGGACGGCGTGGCCGGGCTGGTCACCGCGGTCGACGGGGCCTGGACCGGCCCGCGCGCCCCGCAGGTCCGGATGCTGCCGGCCGTCCTGGACGGCAACTCGCTGCCGAAGGGCTTCGAGCACCCGGAGCGCGGCCTGTGCTTCGGCGTGGACGAGGCCGAGCTCGCGCCGGTGTTCGTCAACTTCGAGACCGACCCGCTGTTCATCGTCTTCGGTGACACCGAGTCCGGGAAGTCGGCACTGCTGCGCATGCTGGTCAAGCAGATCACCGAGCGCTACACCCCGGACCAGGCGGGCATCGTGGTCGGCGACTACCGGCGCGCGCTGCTGGGCACCGTGCCGCAGGAGTACCTGGTGGAGTACGCGGCCGCCCAGCCGTCCATGGCCGCCGTCGTGGACATGCTGCGCGGGGCCTGCGCCCGGCGCCTGCCCGGCCCGGACGTGACCGCCGAGCAACTGCGCAACCGCAGCTGGTACAGCGGCAAGGACATGTTCGTGATCGTCGACGACTACGAGCTGGTCGCGACCAGCTCGGGCAACCCGCTGGCGCCGCTGGCCGAGTTCCTGCCGTTCGCCCGGGACATCGGCCTGCGGGTGATCGTGGCCCGCAGCGCGGGTGGCGCCGGGCGCTCGATGTACGAGCCGGTGATGCAGCGGATGCGCGAGCTGGGCGGGCAGGGCGTCATCCTCTCCGGCAACCGGGACGAGGGCGCGCTGCTGGGAACGGTCAAGCCGCAGGCGCTGCCGCCGGGCCGCGGGATCTACGTCTCACGCCGCGCGACCAACGGGCAGATGGTCCAGACGGGCTGGCTGCCGGTGCAGTGACGGGGCCGCGCGAGCGGGCCGTTCACTACGGACGGTGATCGAAGGGGTCGGGCTCGACGGAGTCCGACCCCTTCGGCGTCCCAGGTGCTGAAACGTTACCTACATCTTTCCGGGCCGGGGCTGCGGTTCCCGTACCCACCCGGGCGGTTGCCGTACGACCCGATGGCACCTGGCGTGTCACCTCCCGGCCGAACCGCAGCCTTTGAATAGTGGCACGCAACGCCAAATTCACCTTTGATTCATGCCCGATGTAGCCAAAGTAACAAGTCGGACAAACAGCGCCATGACCGTAAGTGATCATCGGATCGCATGTTTATGCCGATCGCCGCAACGGATTCCGAAGCAGTTCCGGCGTTGACGCAGTCAATACGCCCACGGTTCCATTGCGGCCCGGGAGCGACCGGATAAGACCCGAGCAACCAGCCAGCGGAGGCGATACCGCTCCCGTCCCAGGACCGCACAGAGCCGATCGGAATCCAGATGACCGACACGCTTCGCCCGCCACAGAACGTAGCCGCCACGGCGGACGGGGTCGCGCCCCAGCAGCTCAAGCGCTCCATCGGCGTCGTGGGCGGCACCCTGCTCACACTGTCCTGCGTCACCCCGGCCTCGACGCTCTTCGTGATCGTGCCCGAGCTGTTCTCCAGCATCGGCAGCGCCACCGCCCTGGCCATCGCCATCGGCTCGGTCCTCTGCATCGCGGTCGCCTTCTGCTACTCCGAGCTCGGCACCCTGATCCCCAGCGCCGGCGGCGAGTACGCGATGGTCGGCACCCTGGCCGGGCGGCTCGCGGGCTGGCTGGTCTTCATCCAGTCGCTCATCGTGGTGATGATCGTCCCCTCGGTCATCGCCCTCGGGACCGCTGACTACCTGGCGCCCGTCCTGCACGTCGACAAGCCGATCGCCGGCGCCGCCGTGATGCTGGCCGCCACCCTGGCCGGCCTGCTCGACCTGCGTGCCAACGCCTGGATCACCGGCATCTTCCTGGTCCTGGAGGTCATCGCGGCCGGCGTGGTCTCGGTGCTCGGCTTCGCCCACACCAACGCCCACCACCCGAGCCTGCTGCACGGCCTGGTCTCCACCGACGGCGGTGCCGCCAGCCCGGTCGGCATCGGCGCCATCATCGGCGCGCTCGGCATCGCCCTGTTCGCCACCCAGGGCTTCTCCACGGCCGTCTACCTGTCCGAGGAACTGGAGAACCCCCGCCGCACCGTCTCCCGCACCGTGCTGTGGACCCTCGGCCTCTCCAGCGCCATCATCCTGGTCCCGGTCGCCGCCATCACCATGGGCGCCCCCGACCTGCAGAGCCTGACCTCCGGCGACATCTCCGGCATGGTCACCGCGTGGAGCAACTCCGCGGTCGGCACCTTCATCAGCCTCTGCATCGCGCTGGCCATCATCAACGCCGGCATCGTCATGGTCATCCAGAACTCCCGGGTGCTGTTCGCCTCCGCCCGTGACAAGGCCTGGCCCGAGCCGGTCAACAAGGCCTTCGGCACCCTCGGCCGCTTCGGCTCCCCGTGGATCGCGACCCTGGCCGTCGGCCTGCCCGGCGCCGCGCTCTGCTTCGTCAAGGGCGAGCTGCTCAGCAACATCACCGGGGTCGCCGTCACCGCGATGTACCTGCTGGTCGCCGTCGCCTCGCTGCTCTCCCGCCGCGGCCACCACAAGCACGCCGCCGCCTGGCGGATGCCGCTGTGGCCGGCCGTCCCGGTGCTGCTGATCGTCGTCCTGGTCTACGTCATGACCCAGCTGGACGCGGAGCCGCTGCTGTGGACCGGCGGCATCACCGCCGCCGCCACCCTCTACTGGCTGTTCTACCTGCGCCCCCGGCAGGCCACCCGCTGGGTGATCAGCCTCCCCGAGGACCAGCGGGACTGACCCCCCGATCCCCCACCCACCCCCACACGGCGGTGCCCCGGGCCCTCCCCCGAGCCCGGGGCACCGCCACGTCCGTGACCGCTACTTCTTGAGCTTCCACGCCGTGCTGGTGGCGATCGCCTTCAGCTGGTCCAGGCTGAGCAGCGGCTTGCCGGTCGGCCCCTGGGCCACCTGGACGCGCAGGTCGCCCCGCAGGACGTCGGCCATCGGCATCGCCTTGGCGTCGGACGTCCCCGGGCCGTAGAGCTTGAGCCGGCCGCCGTCGGGCAGCACGGTCGCGCCCTCGAACAGCTTCTCCGTGCTCTTGTCGCCCGACTGCTGCACCAGCTTCTGCACCCGCAGGACCAGCGATCCGCCGGTGCCCGCCTGGCTGAGCTGGACGTTCGCGAAGACCTCGTTGCCGTCGATCTTGGTGACGGTCACCCCGGCGGGCAGCAGGCCGGCGAGGGTCGCCTGCCGGTCCTGCAGGGACAGCCCGGTGCTCTGCGCCGCGTAGTCGACGCCGTCGGGCTTGACCGCCGCGACGATCCTGTCCCAGGACTTGTCGGTCACGATCGCCTTGAGCTGGTCCAGGGTGAGCGGCGGGTTGGGACGGCTGTCGGGCGCGCCCTTCTCCTGCGGCGAGTTCCACTCGCTGAGGGTGATCTCCCGGCCGTCGGGCCCGGTCAGCGACGCCATCCACTCCTTGGTGTCGGCGCGGTGGTCCGGGTACTCGTAGCCCTCGCTGAGGTACAGCTTGGAGCCGTCCGCCAGGGTGGTGACCGAGCAGGCGTCGAGTTCGCCGGGCTTGAGCTCCGGGCATGACCGGTCCTGGCTCTGGCCCGGGCGGTGCTTCTGGACGCCGACCATGAGGAGCGACTTGCCGGCGCCGTCGTCGAACACCAGCTCGGCGCTCGCGAAGGTGCCCTTGGTCTGGGGGTCGTCGGTGCCGCGGCCGCTGGCCTCGGTGATCCCGCCCTTGGGCAGCAGGGCCTTGAAGGTGGACAGCACCTCGTCGCCGGTGACCGCCGCGGCGGCGGTGGGGGTCGGGGTGCCCGCGCCGGCGGAGGCCGGGGTCAGGCCGGTCCCGACCCCGGTGGAGGCGGTGGGGGCCGCGGCCACCGTGCCCGCACCGGACGGCGGGGCGGACCCGGTCAGGTACACCGCCCCGGTGCCCACCAGGGCCAGCGCGGCGGCACCGCCCACCACCGCGGCGGCCGAGCGGTGGCGCCAGCGGCGGCGGCCGCGCTGGTACCCGCCCACGACCATCCCCGGCTGGTCGGCCTGGTCGGGGCGGAAACCCTCACCCGTGCGGGTGAGGGCGTAAAGAAGATCGTCTTCGAACCTGTCCGGCTCGGACATGGCGGATCACCGTCTCCTTGCGTCGCGGAAGTGCCTGATGTGGTCAGCGGGTGGTGCGGAACGTCAGCGCGGGGTGCGGAACGTCAGCGCGGGGTGCGGCGGACCTCGGCGGGGGTGCGGAGGACGTCAGCGGGCGGCCAGTTCGGCCAGCGAGTCGCCGAGCAGGTTGCGCAGCCGGGCCAGCGCCCGGGTGGTCCTGGTCCGGACCGCGCCGGAGGACAGCCGCAGCACCTCGGCGGTCTCCTCGACGCTGCGGTCCTCCCAGTAGCGCAGCACCAGCACGGCCCGGTCCTTCGCCGACATCTGCCCGAGCGCGTCGAGCAGGGTCAGCCGCAGAGTGCTGTCCGCGTCGTGCCCCTCCCGCTCCGGCAGGGTCTCGGTCGGGCGCTCGCCGCTGGAACGGCGGCGCTGCTGGGCGACGAAGGTACGCACCATCACCGTGTGGGTGTAGGCCGCCGGGTTCTCGATCCGGTTCCGGCCGCCGGTGAAGGCGCTGCGCCGCCAGAGCACGTACATCCGGCTGAGGGCCTCCTGCACGAGGTCCTCGGCGTAGTGGGTGTCGCCGCTGGTGAGCAGGCAGGCCGAGCGGTAGAGGTGGCCGGTGCGGCTGGAGACGAGCTCCAGGAACTCGGCGTCCTTGGCCTCCCGGCCACCCCTCATTCACCCCATCGCCCGCCGCTCCCCCGTGCCCGTGTGCCC
Source organism: Kitasatospora sp. NPDC059648 (assembly GCF_042734825.1). NCBI lineage: Bacteria > Bacillati > Actinomycetota > Actinomycetes > Kitasatosporales > Streptomycetaceae > Kitasatospora > Kitasatospora sp. NPDC059648. The sequence goes on from NZ_JBHWDU010000080.1 coordinate 19,589, forward strand.
CTGACACCTGATGGATGCGGTGGGCGGGCGCCGGTGTTACAGGCGTTCCGCGGGTTTTTCAGCCGGCGGACTTGCGGCGGTGGTCGCGCAGCACGACGCCCCCGCCGATCAGCAGGGCCACCAGCAGCGCGCCCGCGCCGACCACGTACGTGGCGGTGCGGCCGTCCCGGTCGGCCTGGGTCTCGCCGAGGCCGACCGGCGCCGGCACGATCGGGGCGGAGGCCAGCTGCACCGGGGCGTCCGGGGCGGGCTCGGAGGGCGGACTCTTGGGCGCCTTGGTGACGGCCTTCACCGGGTCCACCACGCCCCAGCCGATGAACTCGTTGGGGCCGCGCTCGGTGCGCTGGGCGGTCTGCTCGATCCAGGCCCGCACCTGGGCCGGCGTCCAGTCGGGGTGGGCGCCGACCAGCAGGGCGGCGAGTCCGGCGACGTACGGGGCGGCGAAGCTGGTGCCGTTGTCCACGCACTGGCCGCCGCCGGGCACCGTGGAGAGCATCTCGACGCCGGGCGCGGCGACCTTCACGAAGGAGCCGTACTGGGAGAACGGCGCGCGCTCGTTGTTGCGGTCGGAGGCGCCCACGGACAGCACGGTCGGGAAGGCGCCCGGGTAGGTGTCGCCCTCCTTGCCGTCGTTGCCGCTGGAGGCGACCACCACGACCCTCTTCTGCTCGGCCCGCTCGATCGCGGCCTTGAGGTCCGCGTAGCCGCCGAACTGAGCGTCGCCCGCACCGCGCACGTCCTGCGAGATGTTGATGACCCTGGCGTGGTCGGCCGCCTCGTTGATGGCCTTGGCCAGGGTGGATACGTCGCCGTTGCCCTCGCTGTCGTTCTGCCGGATCGCGTAGATCTTGGCGTCGGGGGCCAGCCCGACGAAGCCGGTCCGGTCGCTGCGGCTCGCGGCGATGATGCCGGCCACCTTAGTGCCGTGGCCGACCGTGTCGTTCGTGGAGGGGCCGTCGACCAGCTTGTTGTTCTGCTTGTCGAACAGCAGGCTGGTGCCCGCCTCCACTTTGCCGGCCAGCTGTGGGTTCTTGTCGTCCACCCCGGTGTCGATGACGGCGACGGACACGTCCTTGCCGGTGGTCGCCCCGCCCTGCCACAGCTCGTCCAGCAGCAGCCGCTGGAGGGACCACGGAACGGTCTGCACGTCGGGCGCGGGCCTGGGGCAGTCACCGGCGGAGGCCAGCCCGGGCCCGTCCGCGTACGCCGGGGCGGTCAGCGGACCGCCCAGCACCACGAGCGCGGCCAGCGCCGCGGCCGTCCTACGGAACCGGCGTCCGGACACCCTGCCACCCCTCATGTTCTCCACCCCGTGCCGCACCACGCGCCGAAGGGCGGGTGCCCGGAAGCCCGGGTACCCGCCCCTGTCGTTCCCGTCCGGGAACGGTCGATCAGGCCTGCCAGAGACCGGCGTTCTTCTTCTCGGTCTGCTGGTAGCTCTGCGCGGCGCTCTCCAGCGAGCTGGAGATCTTGGCGCAGGTGTCCTTCAGGTCCTGGGCGGAGTTGTCCCACTTGGCCTGCTGGGCGTTGTAGCCCTGCTGGGCCTGGCCCTGCCAGCCCTGGGAGATCTTGACGACCTCCTTGCGCAGGTCGGACAGCATCTGCTCGATCTTGTTGGCCGAGTTCTGCACGTCCTGCGACGCCTGGTGCAGGGTCTGGAAGTTGACGAGAATGTGGTCGGACACAATGTCTCCTTGACGAGGATGCGGAGCACCCGGCGCTCAGCCGCGGGCACCCCGGCGGGCGGACGGTCGGAACAGAGTGGTGATCAGCGCTTCGACGATCAGCCCTGCGGGCCGAACAGCGACTTCTGCTCCTCTTCGGCGCTCGCGTAGTGCTTGGTGGTCAGCTCGATCGCGTGCTTGATCGCGGTCAGCGATTCCTTCAGCTTCTTGACGTCCTCGTTGACCTGGGTCTGCAGGGACTTGTAGGCGTCGGCCGCCTGGCCCTTCCAGCCGCCGGTGATGTTGTCGACCGTGGTCTGGAGCGCGGAGCGCTCCTGCTCGATCTGGCCGATCGCCGTCTCGATCTTGCCGGCGAAGTCCATCATCTCCTGTGCGGTCACCGTGAACTGGCCGTCACTCATGCTCCACCATCCCCCATGAGACAAACATTGTGTGTGCGGAGGGCCCCAGGGTCCTGCCGCCGCATCACCCGTGTGATGTCGAGCAGCACTGTAGTCGGCACACGCAACTCACCCAACATCGAGCGCTGAGTAGTTACCAGACCATGACACTGGGGCCAATTCCGTTGCCGTGCCCGGCAGGTCAGGCGTTCTGCGGCTGCGCGGCGCTCTTCGCGGTCAGCGGCGGACCGGCCGGAACCAGGTTCGACCACTCCTTCGGTACCGGCAGCGGCTGGACGTTCTGGTAGCCCAGTCGCGCCTGGTTGCCGCCGGGCTGGTCGTCCGGGTTCTGCGTCGGCTGGCCCCCGGCACCGGGGTTCGGGGTGCTCTGCTGCGGGACCGGCGTCTTCGCGGCGCCGCTCGCACCCGGCGACGGGCTGGGGCCGTGGCCGCCGTCACCGTTCGCCGGAACGGAGTAGCGCAGGCCGGTCTCGGTGATCAGGAAGTCGGTGCCGGAGCCGTCGGGCGCACCGGAGTTGGCACCGGCCGCGTTGGCACCGGGCTGGCCGCCTCCGGGCTGGTTGCCGGCGCCCGCGTTGTCCACCGCCCGGTAGAACAGGCCGTGGCCCGGCGTCACGTACGCCGCCCCCGCGCCGTTGTTGTACGCCGCCGGGTAGGAGGTGCCGGCCCAGACACTGCGCTTGGGCGTGCGCCCGTCCTCGGCCATGCCGTCGAAGGTGCTGCAGACGACCAGCCGGGCGTCCTGGCGGTCCTGCCAGTTGTTCACCGGCGCACCGGACTTCAGCGGCCAGTCGTTCGGGGTGTCGGGCAGCTTCACGTCGGTGTTGAACCTGGACTGGTCGTCCGGGGTCATGTCGTCGCTGCGCGGCCGCTTGTCCTGGTCGTACTTGTAGAGCACCTGGTAGGCCGGGTTCTGCCGGATCAGCTCCGCCTGGAACGGGGTGATCAGGAACAGGCTGTCCTTGCCGACCACGTAGTTGCGGTCCTGGTAGTGCACCAGCCGGCCGATCCGGCGGTCCGCCGCATTGCCCAGGTTCACACCCGAGTTGGCGCCCTGGCTGTCCGTCATCCCCTTGACGTCCGGGAAGGCGATCGGGCTGGCGGTCACCAGGGTGTCCAGCCACTCCCGCTTGACCCGCTGCGGCACCGCGTTGGGCCCGAAGACCGCGGTGATCAGCGCCTTGCGCTCCTTGTCGTCCGACTTCGGGCCGATCATGTGCTTGCGGCCCTGCGCGTCGACCAGGAACACCGGCGCGGCGCCCCCGGCGGACTGGCCCGAGGTGGTCGAGACCTGCTGCTCGTCGGCCTGCTGCACCAGCATCAGCTGGTCCGGGCCGAGCATCCGGTCCTTCGCGGCGAGCGCCGCCGCGTCCGGGCCGGCCGCCACGAACACCGCCTGGTTGACGGTCTCCTGCTTGTCGTCCGAGCCCGGCCGGTCGCAGACCGCCCACTTCATCGCCTGGCTGGCTTTGTCCTTGCTCGGCAGCTTGTCCGGGGCGTACGGGATGCCGATGGTCGGGCCGTGGTTGGGGTAGCGGTCCAGCACCCCGTCGTCCACCACGACGACCTTGGCGTCCGCCGGCAGCACCAGCCGCGCCGAGGACATGTTGAGCACCTGGTGCAGCCGCTTCGTCCTGCCGTCCGGATCCGTCAGCACCACGTAGCGGGTGGTCGACTGCTTGCCCTGGATGATGTTCTTGCCGTTGTCCCACTGCAGCGGCGCGGCGGGCTTGAACACCCCCCAGAGGCCGAAGCCGGCCACCACCACAGCCCCGACCAGCACGCTCGGCAGCACCGCCTTCACCGGGCGCGGCGCGTCCTCGTCGCTGCCACCGCCGGAGGGCAGCAGGAACGCCCCCACCGTGCGTTTGCGCGCGAAGGTGTACGCGTTCAGCTCGTCCCGGCGCGATGCCATCCTCGTCGTCCCCCTCTGTCAGACGTGTGCCAGACGTGGTCGGCCTCCCGTCGGCCCGACCGGCCCCGTGGTCCGCACCCGCCGGGCGGGATCCGGCCCGAACCCTCTACGATGCGGCAGCAGACGGTGAGTACGGTACGGGTACGGTCCGCGAACCAGCCAGCCGGGCCGCGACAACGGATCAGAGAGGGCCACCGGGGGATGCCAAGCCAGACCGCTCCAGAACGCCGCGGCACCGCGGGCGGCGGGAGGTCGCGCCGGTCCGGACGGGCCCGACGCGGCGGCCCGCCCGCCGAGTCCGCGGCCGTCCGCCCACCGACGGCGGCCGGCGCAGGCGGCGCCGTCCAGGTGCGCGTCAACCCCCGACCCGGGCTGCTCGGCGGCCGGTTGAAGCTCCAGCAGCTCGTCCTGGTCGAGGTCGCGGCCGCCCTGGTCGCGGTCGGCTGGACGATCAGCCGCCCGGTCGCGGCCGGCTTCGGCGTGGTCTCACTGGTCCTGCTGGTGCTGGCGGTCGTCCAGCTGCGCGGCCGCACCATCCCGGAGCTGCTGAGCGTCCGATCCGCCCTCAAGTCCCGCCGCAAGCAGGCGAAGTCGCTGCTTCCGCCGCCCGGCACCGACCCGGCCCTGGCGCCCGCGCTGGAGCTCGAACCCGGGCTGCGCACCTGCACCCACGCCACCGAGGCCGACTTCGGCGGCCGCCCCGTCCGCCGGGAGACCGGCATGGTCGGCGACGGCACCTTCCTCAGCTCGGTGCTGCTCGTCCAGGCCAAGGACCAGCCGCTGCGCCCGGTGCGCACCGCGCTGCCGCTGCCGCTGGACGTCATCTGCTCGGCGCTCACCGTGGACGACATCACCCTGGAGTCGGTGCAGCTGGTCCAGCACACCCAGCCCGCTCCGGCCCCGCACCTGCCCGAGCAGTCGCTGGCCGCCCGCGCCTACCGCGAGCTGCCGGACGGCACCTCCACCCCCGGACTGCGGCTGACCTGGGTCGCCCTCAAGCTCGACCCGGAGCGCGCGGCCACCGCCGTCCGGGCCCGCGGCGGAGGCGAGGAGGGCGCCCGCAAGGCGCTCCAGCGGGTCACCGATCAGCTGGCCGGGCGGCTCAACAGCGCCGGGTTCAACGCCACCGTGCTGGACGAGCGCGAGCTGATCGCCGCCCTGGCCATCGCCACCTGCGCCAACCCGATCGCGGTGGCCGGGCGCCAGGGCACCGGCAGCGGCGGCGGCAGCACCCGCCGCACCCAGGAGGGCAACCGCTTCTGGCGGATCGACGACCGCTGGCACAGCACGTACTGGATCTCCCGCTGGCCGCAGCTCAGCCGCCCCGGCGGCGCCCCCGGCCGGATCGGCGCACCGGACCTGGTCAACCTGATCACCGGCTCCCCCGCGCTGGCCAGCACCTTCAGCCTCACCGCCGGGCACGGCACCGGCGGCTCGGTGACCGTCAGCGGACACCTGCGGGTGACCGGGCGCAGCGAGAGCGAGGTCGGCCAGGTAGGCCGCCAGGTGGAGGCCCGGGCGCAGAGCACCGGCCTCGGCCTGGTCCGGCTCGACCTCGAACAGGCCCCCGGCATGCTCGCCACCCTGCCGCTGGGAGGAGCGTCCTGATGGCGTACCAGACCTATCCTGCCCCCGGCCCACAGCCCGGCGCCGAGCGGCGGCGGACCAGGCCTCGGATCCTGCCCGGCTTCGGGCTGCGCGGACCGCGCCGGGAGAAGCACGTGCTGGAGGCCGCCGACCTCGCCGCGCTGGCCTTCCCGGTCGGCGACGACGGCGTGGTGATCGGTGTCGACCCGCAGGGACTGCCCGCGGTGCTCGGCCTGTTCCGTCCCAGCTCGTACGACCTGGTGCTGGTCGGCGGCATCTGGACGGCGCAGGTCATCGCGCTGCGGGCGGCGGCGATCGGCGCCCGGGTCGCGGTGGAGACCGCTCGCGCGCAGCTCTGGGGCCCGATGGCGCAGGCCGCGGGCGGCGGTCAGCCGTGCGTGACGATCCACCAGGTCGGGCGGCTCGGACCGCAGGGCGCCTCGGTGGCCTCGCCGGTCCTGGTGGTGCGCGACCTCGGCGCCCGACCGCCGCGCAGCCGGCTCTCCGCCGCGCCCTGGCAGACCACCCTGACCCTGCTGCCCTACCTGGGGCCGAACGCCTCCCGGGTGCTCAACGCGGCCGACCTGGTCGGCGTGCAGCGGATCTCCCCGCAGGAGGCGGAGCTGACCGGCCGGGTGCTGTCCCTGCCGCCGGAGGACGTGGCCGTGCTGCCCACCCTCGGCGACGACCTCACCCTGTGGGCCACCCGGATGCGGCGTCAGTACGTCCGGGCGGTGGCCGGGCAGGCGGAACAGCAGGTGCTCGGGGGCCCGCGCCGGATCGACTGAGGGGCGCGTCCGGGCCGGTCGGTCCCGGTCCGGAACCGAAGCCGCCTTCAACAGGGGCAGCCGAACGGCCTAGTCTTTGTTGCGGCAACGGCACCGCTGAACAAGCGGCGGCGAACACGAGGGAGCCCTAGTGAGCAGCGATCGGGACGGCGTCTACGTCGGCGACAACGCGGCGGAGGACGACGACGACTGGTCCGACGCGCCCGATTACACTCCCCCGTCCTGGTACGTGCAGTCGGGTCCGGCGGCGGCGTCCGCGGGTGAGCCGGCGGTTCCGGGGGACGTCCCGGCTTCGGGTGCGGCTCCTGCCGCGGCTCCTGCTGCGGCTCCTGTTCCGGCCCCGGCTGCGGCGGTCGAGCAGGCGTCCGCGCCCGTGGCCCAGCCGCAGGCCGGTACGCCCGCGCAGGCCCCGGCGCAGGTTCCGGCTTCGGCTCCGGCGGCCGAGTCGGGCGCGGCGCCCGCACCGGTCCCGCCGGTTCCGCCGGTCCAGGCCGAGGCGCAGCACGTGCCGTTCCCGACGGCGGCCCATGCCCCCGCCCCGACTTCTGCCCCGGCGCCTGCCCCGGCCCCGGCCGTGACGCCGGAGCAGCCGCACGCCCCCGCTGCGGCGGCCTGGCCGCCGGCGGCAGCGGAGGCCCCGGCACAGCCCTACCCGGCGCCCGCACCGGCACCGCAGCCCGCGCAGCCCGCACCGCCGCAGAACTTCGCGCAGCCGCCGGCCCAGCCGGGGCCGGCCCCGCAGGCCCCGCAGGCCCCGCAGGCCCCGCAGCCCGGGTGGGATCCGCAGGCCGCCTGGGCTGCCCAGCCGCAATCGGGCCAGCCCGCGCAGCCTGTCCAGCCGCAGCCCGCGCAGCCCGTCCAGCCGCAGCCCGTCCAGCCGCAGCCCGGCCCGGTGGACCCGCGCCAGGGCGGCTGGCCGCAGCCCGGCGCCTACCCGCCGCCGGCCGGGCCCCAGGCCGGTCAGCCCCTCCAGCCCGGTCAGCCCGCCCAGCCGCAGCCGCCGGGCCCCGCCCAGCCCTGGCCGCCGCAGGACACCGCCGTGCCGCAGCCGGCCGCGTTCCAGCAGGCCGCCGCCCCGCAGCAGACCGCGCACGGTGCCCCGCTCGGCTACACCGCCGCCGTCGAGCTGTCCTCGGACCGGCTGCTGCGCAGCCAGCCCAAGCAGCAGCGCCAGCAGCCGCGGTTCCAGTTCGGCGGCAAGGCCGCGGCGGCCGAGAAGGCCCGCAAGCTGGAGATCATCCGCACCCCGGTGCTGAGCTGCTACCGGATCGCCGTGATCAGCCTCAAGGGCGGGGTCGGCAAGACCACGACCACCACGGCGCTCGGCGCGACCCTGGCCAGCGAGCGCCAGGACAAGGTGATCGCGATCGACGCCAACCCGGACGCCGGGACCCTGGGCCGCCGGGTCAAGCGCCAGACCGGCGCGACCATCCGCGACCTGGTGACGGCGATCCCGCACCTGCGCAGCTACATGGACATCCGTCAGTTCACCTCGCAGGACCTGAACTCGGGCCTGGAGATCCTGGCGAACGACGTCGACCCGGCGGTCTCGACCACCTTCAACGACTCGGACTACCGCCAGGTCATCGAGGTGCTGGGGCGCCAATACCCGATCATCCTGACCGACTCCGGCACCGGACTGCTGTACAGCGCGATGCGCGGGGTGCTGGACCTCGCCGACCAGCTGATCATCGTCTCCACCCCCAGCGTGGACGGTGCCTCCAGCGCCTCGACCACCCTGGACTGGCTCTCCGCGCACGGCTACGCCGACCTGGTGCAGCGCAGCATCACGGTGGTCTCCGGGGTGCGCGAGACCAGCAAGATGATCAAGGTCGAGGACATCGTCGCGCACTTCCAGACCCGCTGCCGCGGCGTCGTCGTGGTGCCCTTCGACGAGAGCCTGGCGGCCGGCGCCGAGGTCAACCTGGACATGATGCGGCCCAAGGTCCGCGAGGCGTACTTCGAGCTGGCCACCCTGGTCGGCGAGGACATCGTCCGGGCCCAGCAGGCGGCCGCCCAACAGGCCGGCTGGCAGCAACAGGCGCAGGCCGGGTACCAGCAGGGCCAGCCCCAGCCGTACGCCGACCCGCAGCAACAGGCCCCCCAGCCGGCGCCCGGGGCGCCGTGGGGGGCGCAGCCCGGCCAGCCCGCGCCCCCGTCCGCCTACGGCTGGCCGCAGCCGCAGCCCCAGCCGTACGCCGGCCCGCAGCAGCAGGCTCCCCAGCCCCCGCCGCCGCCCGGCTACGGCTACCCGCCCCAGCAGCAGCCGGGCTACGGCTACCCGCCGCAGCAGCCGCCCCAGCAGTAGGACGTCGAAGGGGGCCCCCGGGGGGGGGGGCCGGGCGGCGGGGGGGGGCCGGCGGCCGGGGGGGGGGGGGGCGGGGCCCGCCCCCGGGTGGGGGGGGGGGCACCC
>NZ_JBHWDU010000080.1:28387-39129 GCF_042734825.1 Kitasatospora sp. NPDC059648
GTCCCCCCCCCCCCCCCCCCCGCGCGGGGGGGCTTCGACCCCCCCCCCGACCCCCCCCCCCCTGTGGTGGGCCGTGCCGGCCGCGGCGGGGGGGGCGCCGCCGCCCACGGTTCTGCGACGGCCGTCAGTCGGCGTCGGTCAGCTCACGCGCGCGCTTGACGTCGTCGGCCATCCGGTCGAGCAGCGCCTCGATGGAGCCGAACTTCTCCATCCCGCGCAGGTAGGCCAGGAAGTCCACGGCCACGTGCAGCCCGTACAGGTCCAGGCCGACCCGGTCGATGGCGTACGCCTCGACGGTGCGGGCGGTGCCGTCGAAGGTCGGGTTGGTGCCGACCGAGATCGCCGCCGGCATCCGCTCGCCCTGGGCGGTCAGCCAGCCCGCGTACACGCCGTCGGCCGGGACCGCGCTGTGCGGCACGGTCTCGACGTTGGCGGTCGGGTAGCCGAGCTCGCGGCCGCGCTGCGCGCCGCGCACCACGACGCCCTCGACCCGGTGCGGGCGGCCGAGCACCTCGTTGGCGCCGGTCATGTCCCCGGTCTCGACCAGGCGGCGGGTCAGGCTGGAGGAGAACGGCTCGCCGTCCCCGGCGGTGCCGCACACCTGCAGGTCCACCACCTCGACCTCGAAGTCGTCCGCCCGGCCCAGCTCGGTGAGCAGCGCGACGTCCCCCGCCGCCTTGTGCCCGAAGCGGAAGTTGGGGCCCTCGATGACGACCCGGGCGCGCAGCGCGTCCACCAGCACCTGCCGGACGAAGGTCTCCGGGGACTCCTTGGAGAACTCGGCGGTGAACGGCAGCACCAGCACCGCGTCCACACCGAGTTCGGCGATCAGCTCGGCCCTGCGCGGGTGCGGCGCGAGCAGCGGCGGGTGGCTGCCCGGGCGGATCACCTCGCGCGGGTGCGGGTCGAAGGTCACCACGACCGAGGGGAGGCCGAGTTCGCGGGCCCGCTCGACCGCCCGCCCGATGATCAACTGGTGCCCGCGGTGCACCCCGTCGAACGAGCCGATGGTGACGACGCTGCGTCCCCAGTCAGCGGGGATCTCCTCCAGGCCACGCCAGCGCTGCACCCGACTGCTCCTCGTTCCGTACGGTGCGTACTCTCGGTACGCTCAAACGCTCAAAACCCGAACCCCTATAGCGTGCCATGCGCCTGCCCCGGCTCAGGCACCGGAATGGGGGTTGAGCGCACCGGTGTGCGCGGCGTCTCCGCCGGGGCGGTCCGCTCGGCCTCGGCGGCGGCGTACTGCGGGTCCCGTCCGGCGGTCACCAGGGCCCGCATCCGGGCCAGCCGCGGGCCGTCGGGCGCGGTCGGGGCGGCGTCGCCCGGCCACTGGGCGAGCAGTTGGGCGAAGGCCGCGGAGCGCCCGGCGCAGCGCACCAGCAGGTCGTCGGCGTCGGCCAGCCCCGGGGTCGTCCGCGCCAGCACGGCGCGGGCCCGGGCCGGGTTCTCGGCCGCACAGTGCTCGGCGAGACGTTCCACGGCGGCGGTGAGCACCACCCGGTCGGTCTCGGTGGCGAGCAGGGCGTCCAGCAGTTCGCAGCGCAGCGCGTCCGCCGCCGGGTCGGCCACCGGGGCGGACAGCACCTCGGCGAAGGGCCGGCGGACCTCCGCAGTCCGGGCGGCCAGCGCGGCGCCGAGCAGCAACCGCAGCTCCAGCCGGGCGGCCGGCCCGTCGATCGCGGCCTGCCGCAGGCGCCGGCCCAGGTAGTCGACGGCGACCGGCCCGGCCAGCTGCGGCTGCTCGCGCAGCAGCCGGGCGGCCAGTTCGGCGCCCCGCCGGGCGGCCAGCGGGGCGCGGGCGTCGGCGAGCACCAGCAGGGTCTCGGCGGGGGCCGCGCCGGGGGACGCCAGCCGGTCGGCGAGCGCGGCCAGGACGGGCTCCGGGTCGCTCTCCAGGGCCGGGGCCAGCGCGTACGGGGTGAGGAAGGCGTCGCCGCCCGCCCGGTGCAGGGCGAGGGCGGCGTCCAGGTGCCCGGCCCGGGTCACCGGGTCGGCGACCAGCAGGGCCAGGGCGGCGCCGTGCAGGCCCGGTTCGTCCTCGCGGGCGAGCAGGGCCAGCGCGCCGAAGCGCAGCAGTTCGGCCCCGGCCCCGCCGGCGTACGGGGCGGTCCGCAGCGCGTGCACGGCGGCCGCGACGTGCCGTTCGGGCCTCGGGTCGTGGCTCCAGCGGTCCACCGCGCGGCACAGCGCGGACGGCTCCTCGGCGGCGAGCACGGCGAGCAGCGCGTCCGCCCTCGGGTGCGCCGCGTCGGCCAGTGCGTCGGCCAACTCGTCCAGGGCCAGCCACCGGTGGGCGTACAGCAGGTCCTGGGCGAGGTCGGCGACCGCGACGCCCGGGCGGCCGGGCCGTCCGCCCGGGTCGCCGAACCAGGCGCAGAGCAGCGGGAACACCGCGACGGGGTCGGCGCGCAGCCGCTGCACGACCGCGCCGAGGAAGCGCTGCTCGGGGCCGTCGGCTGCCACCAGGCGGCGCAGCAGGGCGAGTTCGGCCTCGACGGGCAGACCGAGGCCGGTCCAGAACTCCGGGCCGAAGCGACCCTGCCCGTCGAGCGCCCGCCCGTCGAGCGCCTGCCCGCCGCCCGCGCCGGCCGCCCGCTCGGCGATCCGGCGGGCCAACTGGTCAAGCAGTGCCCGGTGTTCGACCGGGTCGGGGCTGGCGGTGAGTCCGGCGGTCAGCAACCGGGCCGCCCACCAGGCGGGTTCGCTGCCCGGCGGGCGCAGGTCGAGCGCGCGCCAGATCCGGTGCAGCCACGGGTCGAGGGCGGCCGCGCCCCAGGTCTCGGCGACCCGGCGCAGCGCGGCGGCGACCGGGCCGATCCGGTGCCTGGGGACGGCCGGGCCTGAGCCCTCCGGCCCGGGCGGGGTGTCCTCCGCCTCGCCGAGCAGCATCCGCAGCGCCGCGTCCAGGTCCAGGTGCCGGCCCTGCAGCCAGTCGGCGAACTCTCCGTGGGCGAAACGGAATCCGGGCCCGGCGGGGACGAACAGCCCCTCGGCGAGCACGGCCGTGGCCCAGCCGCCGTCGACCGGGAAGAGCTCCTCGAAGGCCTCCCGGCCCAGCGCGCCCGGCTCCTCGCCGAGCATCCGCCGGGCCGCCTCGTGCACCCGCCCGGCCACCGCCGCCGCGAGCCGGCGCACCCGCAGCTGGCGCGGTCCGGCGGCCCGGGCGGTGCCCCGGCGGTGCGCGCCGGGGCGGCGCGGCCGGCCGTCCTCGGCGAGGCGCTGGGCCACCCGCAGGCAGCGCAGGTCCAGGTGGGCGCCGAACAGGTCGCCGCGCCGCGCCGCCCCGTCGTGCAGGCCCTGCGCCCACAGCTCCCCGGCCAGCCGTACGGCCAGCGGGTGCCGGGCATCCTCGGCGGCGGTCGGGCGGCCCGGCGGCAGGCCGTAGCGGCGGCGCACCCGCTCGGCCGCCTCGGCGGGCAGCGGGCCGAGCCGCTGCGCGACCAGGCTCGGCGCTCCGGGGCCCGCGCCGTCCATCCGGACGGTGGGGGCACTGGCCAGGTCGCCGTCCGGTCCCGGTTCGGCCTGACGTGGGACGCCGGGGGCCCCGCCGCCCCACGGCTCGGCCGCCAGCCGCTCCCAGAACTCCTCGCCGCAGGCCGTCAGCAGCCGTGCCCCACAGCCGGTCAGCCACTGGCCGGCGCCGCGCAGCCAGCGCGGGTCCAGGTCGGCCGGGGCCTCCTCGGGGCCGTCCAGGATCACCAGCAGCGGGCGTCCGGCCGCCGCGCACAGGGCCGCCACCGTTTCCGGCGCGGGCGCCGGGACGCCCAGCTCGGCCGCGGCGGCGGCCAGTGCCCGTTCGACCGGTTCGGCGAGCGAGCGGTCCTCGGCTCGCAGGTCCGCGCCGCGCAGCCACAGGGTGGGCAGCGGCCGGGCGCCGCCGGAGCGGCGGACGGCGAGCGCGGCCAGTTCGGTGGAGCGCCCGCTGCCGGGGGCGCCGACCAGGACGGTGACGGTCGCCTCCGGCTCGTCGGTGGACGGCCCGTCCGGCCGGTCCACCCGGTCGGCGGCCAGCCCGGCCACCCGGCCCGGCCCGGCCCCGGCGGCGGCCAGCTGGGAGGAGGCCAGCCGCAGCACCCCGGCCAGGTTCAGCGCGGGCCCGTAGCCGGGCACCGCCGCCGCGTTGCGCGCCAGCAGCCCCGCCAGCTCCTCGGCGACCACCGCCCCGCCCCCGGCCGGAACGGCCGACAGCGCCCCGCCCACGGCCGTGACCGCCGACAGCGCCCCGCCCCGCAGGGCGGGCGCGGCCAGCGCCACCACGGCGCCGCTGCGGGCGTCCAGCACCGGCGACCCCGCCGGCACCACGACCCCGCCCACCGCCGGCACGTCCAGCACCAGCACCCCGGCCAGTGCGTGCCCGCCGTACGCGGCGCCGCTGACGCCCAGCAGCCCACAGCGCAGCACGACCGCCCGGCCGTCCTCCCCGGTGAGCGCGGCCAGCAGCACCTCGTGCCCCGCGCCCACCGCCGCGACCGGCAACGGCGGCACCGGCAGCCCGCCGACCGCGTCGGTGCGCAGCACGGCGAGCCCGTGCTCGGGCAACGGCAGCACCGCGTCCGGGCCGAGCACCCGGGTCTGGCCACCCGGGGTGTGCAGCACCACCCGGTCCAGGCCCGCCACGGCCTCGTGCGCGGTGAGCACCCCGCCCTGCGGGTCGGCGACGAGCCCTAAGCCGTGCAGCCGCCCGTTGAGGTCGCGGATCCGCAGCAGGTACCGCTCCGGATCGGTCTCCGCAAACCCCGGCATGAACGCCCCCTCGACCTCGCCCGGGCCCGTCGCCCGCTCGCCGCCGGGAGCCTGCCCGCCGAGGGAGCGCCCCCACCGCACCCGCGCCGCTCACCACGGTCGTTCACCTCGTGCGCTCCCCCGGGCGGGTGATGCCCCCCGTTCGGGTGAAGGGCCCGCACAGGTGAACCCCGCCGGGATTCCCGACGGGGTTCACACGCGAACGACCGGCTCAGCCGACGAAGACCGCGACCGGTTTCGCCTGCCCGCCCTTCTCCTCGACCAGTGCGAGGAAGCGCCCGTCCGGCCCGAACACCGCGATCGGCCCGTCCGCACCCAGCCCGGGCGCCTTCAGCCGGGCGCCGTGGGACAGCTTCTGCGCCGAGTCCTCGTCCAGGTCCCAGCGCGGGAAGGCGGCCGCCGCGGCCTGTGCGATCGGCAGCACCTCCAGCGGCGCGGCGGGCTCGCCGGTGACGGCGGCCTCCAGCTGCTCCAGGGTGCGTGCCGACTCCACCCCGTACGGCCCGACCTTGGTGCGCCGCAGCGCGGTCAGGTGCCCGCCGACGCCCAGCCCGGCACCCAGGTCGCGGGCCAGTGCCCGGATGTAGGTGCCGGAGGAGCACTCGACGGTCACGTCGAGGTCGATCACCGGCGTGCCGTCCTCGGCGACGGCCGTGCGCTGCTCGTGCACGGTGAAGGAGTGGATCGTGGTCGGCCGGGCCGCGAGCTCGAAGTCCTCGCCCTCGCGCACCCGGGCGTACGACCGCTTGCCGTCGATCTTGATCGCGCTGACCTTGGACGGCACCTGCATGATCTCGCCGGTGAGCGCGGCGATCCCGGCGTCGATCGCCTCCCGGGTGACGCCCTGCGCCGGGGTCGAGGCGGTGACCTCGCCCTCGCGGTCGTCGGTCACGGTGGTCTGGCCGAGCCGGATGGTCGCCTCGTAGGTCTTGGCGGTCAGCATCAGGTGGCCGAGCAGCCGGGTGGCCCGCTCGACGCCGATCACCAGCACGCCGGTGGCCATCGGGTCCAGCGTGCCGGCGTGCCCGACCTTCCTGGTCCCGGCCAGCCACCGCATCTTGGCGACGACCCCGTGGGAGGTGATGCCCTCGGGCTTGTCGACGATCACCAGGCCGTCCGGGCCGGTGCCTTTGCGCTTCATCGAGTTCTTTCTCTGGGACGTGCGGGAGGTGCTCAGGACAGGATGGTCAATGGAGGGGCCGCAGCGCACCCCGGAACCGCTCCACCACCGCGCCGACGTCCTCCCGGGCGCTGAACCCGGCCGCGAACACGTGCCCGCCGCCGCCCAGTTCGGCGCAGGCGGCGGCCACGTCGACCGCGCCCTTGGAGCGGGAGGAGCCGCGCAGGGTGCCGTCCGGGTCCTGCTTGAGCACCAGCGCCACCTCGGCCTCGGCCGGTCGGCGCAGGATGTCGATCAGCCCCTCGATCTCCTCGACGGTGACGCTGAACAGCGCCAGGTCCTGGTACGGCACCCAGGTCCACACCAGACCCAGCCCGCCGGCCGCTTCCGGCTCGTAGACGGCCCGGTCCAGCGCGGCCGCGAGCACCTTGAGGTAGCCGAAGGAGGAGGTGTCCCACAGCTGTCGGGAGATCAGGTCGTGCCGGATGCCGGTGGCCAGCAGCCGCCCGGCGAGTTCGTGGGTCGCGGGCGTGGTGGCCCGGTACTTGAAGGAGCCGGTGTCGGTGGCGACCCCGGTGTACAGGCAGGTGGCCAGGGCCTGGTCGAGCTCGACGCCGAGCCGGCGCAGCAGCTCGTCCACCAGCACGGCGGTGGCCGGCGCGGACGGGTCGATCAGCTGGTGGGTGCCGAAGCCCGGGTTGGAGGCGTGGTGGTCGAACACCACCAGGACGGGCGCGGCGAAGGCCTTGTCGTGCAGCAGGCCCAGCCGGCTCTGCGCGGCGACGTCGAAGCAGAGCACCAGCTCGGGGACGTCCGGCACCTCGGCGGCCGGCACGATCAGCTCCTGGCCGGGCAGGAAGGCCAGCGACTCGGGCACGATCTGCGGGTCGTCGCCGAAGGACACCCGCACCTGCTTGCCCAGCGCGCGCAGCGCCAGGGCGGCCGCCAGCGAGGAGCCCAGCGCGTCGCCGTCCGGGCAGATGTGGCAGATCAGGTCGATCGAACGGGCCCGCCCGATCTCCGCCACCACCTGCTGCCAGACCAGCTCGAAGCCGCTCTCCTCGGCGCGCGGCCCCGGGAGCGCCGCGAGGGCACCCTCCACCGTGCTGGTGGAGGACGCCCCCGTGGTCGTTCCGGCTCGCGAGGCGGCCTGCGCCGACTCACCCGCCATGACTACTCGTCCTCGTCGTCACGCTCGGACGCCGGCACCCGGTACGGGTCCGCGTCGCCGGCGTAGGTCGCCCCCGCGGCCTGGGTGCGCACGGCGGCGTCGGAGGTGCGGGCCCGGTCGAGCAGGTCGTCGATGTTCCGGGCGTTCTCCGGCAGCGCGTCCGCGACGAAGGTCAGCGACGGGGTGAAGCGCACCCCGGTCTGCTTGCCGACCTCGGAGCGGAGCACGCCCTTGGCGCTCTCCAGCGCGGCCGCGGTGGCCTCGCGCTCGGTCTCGTCACCGAAGACGGTGTAGAAGACGGTGGCCTCGCGCAGGTCGCCGGTCACCCGGGTGTCGGTGATGGTCACGAACCCCAGTCGCGGGTCCTTGATCCGCCGCTCCAGGGTCTGGGCGACGACCACCTGGATGCGGTCGGCGAGCTTGCGCGCCCTTGCGGTGTCGGTCACGTTGCCTCCTCGTGCAGTGGGCCCGGTACCCGGGCGAGCTGCGCACCCGTCGGGGCCCACGCCCCAAAGTACCGGCCCGCGCCCGGCCTTGCGGGCGCTCTCGGTCCTGATCTGTGTGAGAACGGCGACTTCCGCCGGCCGGCTCCACAGCCCTCATTCGTCGTCGTCGTTGTGGTAGCGCCTCCTCGCGGAGAGGAGCTGCACCTCGGGGCGGCCGGCGACCAACCGCTCACAGCTGTCCAGGACCTCGGTGACGTACCCGGCTTCGCCGGAGACCACCGCCAGGCCGATCTCGGCCCGGCGGTGCAGGTCCTGGTTCCCGGTCTCGGCAGCGCACACGCTGTACTTGCGCTGCAGTTCGGCCACGATGGGCCGCACGATCGAACGCTTCTCCTTGAGCGAGTGGACGTCGCCCAGCAGCAGGTCGAAGGTGAGTGTTCCCACGAACATGTATGACAGGTCTCGCCGACCTGGAAGGCCTCGGGGAAGGCGCGGCCCGGACCGGGCCCGCGCCGGGACCGTCGGAAGGTGACTTCCGAACACCCCGGACCCTACACAGCGAGACCGGGGCCGGTCGACGGAAATACCACCCGTCGACCGGCCCCGGCTGACACCGACTAGGCGCGCGGCTTCTCGCGCATCTCGTAGGTCTCGATGATGTCCTCGACCTTGATGTCGTTGAACGACCCCAGGGTGACACCGGCCTCGAAGCCCTCGCGGACCTCGGTCGCGTCGTCCTTGAAGCGGCGCAGACCCTCGATGGAGAGGTTCTCCGCCACGACCTTGCCGTCGCGCAGCAGGCGGGCCTTGGCGTTGCGGCGGATGATGCCGTCGCGGACCAGGACACCGGCGATGTTGCCGAACTTGGAGGAGCGGAAGACCTCGCGGATCTCCGCGGCGCCGAGGCGCACCTCCTCGTACTCCGGCTTGAGCATGCCCTTGAGGGCGTTCTCGATCTCCTCGATCGCCTGGTAGATGACCGAGTAGTACCGGACGTCCACGCCTTCCTTCTCGGCCGCCGCACGCGCACGGCCTTCGGCGCGCACGTTGAAGCCGATGATGATGGCGTCCGAGCCCATCGCCAGGTCCACGTCGGACTCGGTGATGGCACCCACACCGCGGTGCAGGACCCGGAGTTCGACCTCCTCGCCCACGTCCAGCTTGACGAGGGCGTCCTCAAGGGCCTCGACCGAACCGGAGACGTCACCCTTGATGATGAGGTTGAGCTGCTCGATGGAGCCGGCGGCGATGGCCTTGTCCAGGTCCTCCAGGGACACCCGGACCCGACGCTGCGCGAAGGCGGCGTTGCGGTCGCGGGCCGAGCGCTTCTCGGCGATCTGGCGGGCGGTGCGGTCCTCGTCGACGACGATGAAGCTGTCGCCGGCGCGGGGCACCGAGGTCAGACCGAGCAGCAGCACCGGACGGGACGGGCCGGCCTCGCTGAGGTTGTTGCCGTTCTCGTCCAGCATCGCGCGGACGCGGCCGTAGGCGTCGCCCACGACGATCGAGTCACCGACGCGGAGGGTACCGCGCTGGACCAGGACGGTCGCCATGGCGCCGCGGCCCTTGTCCAGGTGGGCTTCGATCGCAATGCCCTGCGCGTCCTGGTCGGGGTTGGCCCGCAGGTCGAGCGAGGCGTCCGCGGTCAGGACCACGGCCTCCAGCAGCTGGTCGATGTGCAGACCCTGGCGCGCGGAGATGTCGACGAACATGGTGTCGCCGCCGTACTCCTCGGCCACCAGGCCGAACTCGGTCAGCTGGCCGCGGACCTTGGTCGGGTCGGCGCCCTCGACGTCGATCTTGTTGACGGCGACCACGATCGGCACACCGGCGGCCTTGGCGTGGTTCAGCGCCTCGACCGTCTGCGGCATGACACCGTCGTTGGCCGCGACCACCAGGATCGCGATGTCGGTGGACTTGGCACCACGAGCACGCATGGCGGAGAACGCCTCGTGACCCGGGGTGTCGAGGAAGGTGATCGGGCGCTCTTCGCCGTTCACCATCGTCGCCACCTGGTAGGCACCGATGTGCTGGGTGATGCCACCGGCCTCGCCGGCCACCACGTTGGACTTGCGGATCGCGTCCAGCAGGCGGGTCTTACCGTGGTCGACGTGACCCATGACGGTGACGACCGGCGGGCGCGGGGCCAGCTGGTCCTCGTCGCCCTCGTCGGCACCGAAGTCGATGTCGAACGACTCCAGCAGCTCGCGGTCCTCGTCGTCCCGGCTGACGATCTCCAGCTGGAAGCCCATCTCGCCGGCCAGCAGCTCAAGGGTCGCGTCGGAGACCGACTGGGTCGCGGTGACCATCTCACCGAGGTTGAACATCACGGAGACGAGCGCGGCCGGGTTGGCGTTGATCTTCTCCGCGAAGTCCATCAGCGAGGCGCCGCTCGACAGGCGAACGGTCTGGCCGTTGCCGCGAGGCAGCATCACACCGCCGACGGACGGGGCCTGCATGGCCTCGTACTCCTGGCGCTTCGCCCGCTTCGACTTGCGACCGCGCGCCGGGCGACCGCCCGGGCCACGACCGAAGGCGCCCTGCGTACCACCACGGGCACCCGGGCCGCCGGGACGGCCGCCGAAACCACCGGGACGCGGGCCGAAGCCACCGCCGCCACCCGGGGCACCGCCACCGGGACGCGGGCCGCCGAAGCCACCGCCACCGGCCGGACGCGAGCCCGGACCGGCCGGACGGCCCTGGAAGCCGGGACGGGCACCGCCGGCGCCCGGACCACCCGGACGACCGCCGGGGCCACCCGGACCGCGGCCACCCGGACCCGGACGCGGGCCGGCCGGACGCTGCGGCATCATGCCCGGGTTCGGGCGCGGCATGCCGGACGGGGTCGGCCCACCGGGACGCGGCGCGGCCGGACGCGGCATGCCGTCGGGACGGGGGGCACCACCGGGACGCGGGGCACCGGCACCCGGCGCACCGGCCGGACGCGGACGGTCGCCACCGGGACGCGGGGCACCGGCACCCGGCGCACCGGCCGGACGCGGACGGTCGCCGCCCGGACGCGGGGCACCGGCACCCGGCGCACCGGCCGGACGCGGACGGTCGCCACCGGGACGCGGACGGTCGCCCTGCGCACCCTGAGCACCCGGACGGGCACCCGGCGCGCCGGGACGGCGGTCGCCGGGACGGGCCATACCGGTCGCGCTGCCCGAGGTGAACGGGTTGTTGCCCGGACGCGGGCCGGCCGGACGCGGGCCCGGACGGGCGCCGCCGGCCTGGCCGGCCGGGCGCGGGGCCTGGG
>NZ_JBHWDU010000081.1:0-5188 GCF_042734825.1 Kitasatospora sp. NPDC059648
CCCGAACCGTGCGGCAGGCTCCACTTCGATGCTCACCCGGCCGAGACAGCAGGCTCGAACTCACGATCACCAAGCTCGATTGAGCAACAGCTACTGAGGATTGCATGCTGTTGTCGGTAGTGACAGGTAGTGATCCCTGCGGTATGCCGTTGACATGCGGTATGCGCAGGGTGGGTTCCTGACCGCTGAGCGGCGGGCGTTTCGTGAACAGGTGCGGCTGGAGGCCGCCGGCCGGTTCGAGGCCGGCGACAAGACGGTGGCGATCGCCCGTGATCTGCGGGTCAGTGAGCGATCGGTGGAGCGCTGGCGCAGGACCTGGCGCGAGGGCGGGATCGAGGCCCTGCGTTCGACGGGGCCCGCGAGTGAACCCAAGGTCTCGGCGGCCCAGTTCGCCGAACTGGAAGAGGAGTTGGGCAGGGGACCGGTCGTGCACGGATTCGAGGACCAGCGCTGGACGCTGGCCCGGGTCCAGACGGTGATCGCTCGTCGGTTCCGGATCCGACTGTCGGTCACGACCGTCTGGCGGCTGCTGAAGCGGCACGGCTGGTCCTGGCAAACCCCGGCCCGCCGGGCTCCCGAGCGGGACGAGCACGCCGTCGAGCTGTGGAAACAGGAGGTGTGGCCGCGGGTAAAAGCACCGCGGCGGCGCTCGGAGCCTGGATCGTCTTCGAGGACGAGGCCGGGTTCGCGATGACGCCGCCGCGCGCCCGCACCTGGGGCCGACGCGGGCACACGCCCGTCGTCCGTGTCCGGGGACGCTCCCGCCGCCGGATCTCGGTGGCCGCGCTGTGCCGCTACAAGCCCGATGAGAAGAGCCGGATGACTACCGGCCCCGCTTCCACCACCCGGTCAAGTATGCCAGACGGAGCAACACGAGTGATCATCCTGCGGCAGCCTCCAAGCAAGTCCTTGAGCTGCATGGATGACACAGGTCGCTACGGAAGAGGCGCTCGCCGAAGTAGTCGTAGAAGACCCGCCCCCCGCCGCGGACTTCAGGAACGCGACACCGCCGGAGTGCGCGGGGGTGTGCCAGGAGTACTCGTGCGCGTCGTCGAAGCGGCGCAGCGCCTTGAAGAACGGCGGAAGGACGTCCCGGTGGTAGGCGCGAGCGGCGGCAGTGACCCGGCCGGCGATGAAGGCGGCGGTGTCCTCGAGCGGCCAGATGTAGCCGACCACGGCCTCCGAGACCCACAGCGGCAGCCGCTCCAGGTCGTGGTCGGACTCGTCCGCCATGAGCAGGAAGACCGGGAGGTCCTTGAACCGGCGCTGGATCAGCCGCAGGACGTCCGCGCCGCCGCCCTCCTGGTCGCCGCCGTCGTCGCCCGGCAGGTCCCAGGCCACCACGGCGGCCGCGAGCCCCGACTCCGTGCGCAGGACCGCCCGCGCGTCCCGGGCGGTAGCCGCCCAGCGGAGGGCCAGGCCCTGGTTCTCCAACTCCTTGCCGATCCGCCGCAACTGCTCGGTGCTCACCCCTCCTTGCAGCGGGTTCTCGCGCAGCGCCAACAGCACAGTGCCGCGCCCGGCACAGTCTCGTCCGGCCGGGGCACGTCAGCGGCGGTATTCGCTGTGCTTCACTCGAAGGCGCTAACGCCTGACAGCGTTCCCATGGGGTGAGAGGGGTCTCCAGCCACAGGGTCCGGGTGGCGGCGCGGTACAGCTGAGCGCCACCCTCGTCGGCGACTTCGACCGCCAGCTCGCCCGCGCCCTCGCCGCCCTTCCCGCCACCTGCGTCATGGCCTGCCCCAGCCGCAGCGAGACCACCATGGCAGTCGAGACCACCATGGCAGTGTGGACGGAAACCCGGTGTACGGCGGGGCCGAGCCGGTCGGCGCGCTCGTGGTGGCGCCGACGGCCCGGACGGCGGTGGCGTGGCTGCCGCCGCAGGAGCTCTGGCCGGCGATCCAGGACATCCGCTGGGAGCATGATCCGCAGGTACGGCGGTGGCCGCCGCATGTGAACCTGCTGTTCGGCTTCGTGCCGGAGGAGGAGTTCGCGCGGGCGGTGCCGCTGCTCGCCGCCGGAGCGGCGGAGAGCGCGGCGTTCGCCGCGCGTCTGGCCGGCGTGCGGTACTTCCGGCACCGGCATTACGCCACCGTGTGGCTCGACCCGGCCGCGGCGGACCCGGCGCCGTGGGCCTGTCTACACCGGGCGCTGGAGCAGCGGTTCCCGCTCTGCCGCGGGCGCGGCCGCCGTTTCATCCCGCATCTGTCCCTCGGACGCACACGGGACCCGCGGCAACTGGCCGCCGAGTGCGCCGCCCGGCTCGGCGCACTGTCGGCGGTGGTCGAGGAGGTGGTCTTGCTCTCCCGGCGCGGCGACGAACCGATGCGGCCCCGGGCCGCGATCGCGTTGGGCACGGGCGAGGTCCGTCAACTGTCGGATTGCTAGCGGAGGGAGGCTGCGACCATCGGCCCGCGGCCAGGCACGGTCGCCGAGCCGGGTCAGCAGGGCCGCGGTGACGACAGGGACCTCGTGACCGCCGCTCGGTGTCGCTTCAGCCGGTTGATTCCGCACCCCACCGCATGTCGCGCGCGGTAGTCGGCCTTGTCAGACTTGGGCGGACGGCCGTCGAGGGCAGTGATGCGCATCGGTGCGGGACGCGCGCCTTGTGACCCGGAATCGCTGCACGGCGCAGCCGGCTCCCAGCACGGCGGCGGTCCAAACGATGATCTCGGAGAGAACGGTGGCCAGCGTCGGGGTGGGGTGAGGCCGGGGCGGCAGCAGGATCATCTGCGCGGCGGCCCCCACCGGCACGGTGAGCGCGGCAAGCAAGCCGGCCGCCCCGGGCCGCCTGATTGCCGCGCCCACCGCGCCAAGTGCGACGCCGAACAGCAGGCTCGCCGCCCACCACAAGGCCAGCTCGCTTCTGTACAAGGCCAGTGGTTCGCCCCGAAACAGTGCGTCTGCCATGTAGTACGCCCCTGTGGCGGTGACGAGCGACAGCGCGCCGGCGAGGGCGCCACGGCGCCACGTACGGGCCAGCCAGCCCGTCGCGACCGCCAGTGCGGCCCACGCCCAACCGGCTCCCAGGAGCAGACTGAGCACTTCCGCGGCGCCGGCCCAGACGGTGCCTGTGAACGGCACGCCGAGCTTCCCGTAGGGGGAGGAGAGGGCGTTGACGAGAGAAACGGTCACTCCGAACGCCAGACCGATACCGAGACTCCCCTTGGTGACCTTCAGGCCGGCGTCGAGGGGCCGGTTGACGCCGGTGCACGCCGTGAACCCGGCTTTCATTCGGTGGCCGTGGTGCGGGTCCCGGCCGAGCAGGGTGCACATGCTACGTAGGGGCATACCGAGTATGTATACCTGGTATGCCCCGTGCGGCTCAAGCAGTGCCTCCTCACGCGGCGAGTGGGCAGCCTCGCCCAACGCGGGCCGGTTGTGCACCGTCACACGGCTCCTGCATCCCCGACACCGCCCTCGACGGGGCCGACGGCTGAACACCAGCACCGACCCCGGGGGCCGGTACGGTCCGCCCCCCGGGGTTCCGGAGACCCCGAAGGTCCCTCCCCCCAAGAAGTACTGATGAAGCCTCTGCTGTTTCCGAACGACGCTCAGTTCTGACCCTGCGCTCGTTCGGCCACATCACCTATGGTGGAGCCGACTTCGGCGAGGTCGTCTCGACGAGCCTGCGCATCGCGGAGGGCGACTACGACAGCTGGCACGACGAGTGGCTGGCCACCGCCGACCGGGTCGCCGGCAAGGCCCGGCGGGCCCTTGAGGCGGGCCACCCGGTCAGTGCCCGTGACGGAATCCTGCAGGCGTCGACCTACTACCGGTCGGCCGATTTCTTCCTGCACGGCAACCCGTGCGACCCCCGCCACGACCACTCCTTACGTGCCCCAGGACGCTGATCGCGTCCACCGCGGAAGTCGGCGCCGACGCGCACTGCCAGGCGGGAGCCCAGCGCCTCGCCGTCGCCCGCATCTACGACTGGCTGGACGACAGCCTGCAGCACCGGTCCGCAGCCGGCTAGCGATGTCTCTCCGCTCGTCTGACTCGTGAGACTGGGATGGCTGGTCGTGGTGATCTGACGGATGGGGAATGGGCTCGATTGGAGCCGCTTCCGCCCGTGAGCAACGGGCGTTGTGGCAGGTGACAGGAGCACTGGGAAGTGATCAACGGGGTTCTGCGCCGAGTGAGGGGAGACCTCGCGGGGGAAGGCCTTGGACCCGCAGTGACGGACATGGCCGGTGCGGGTCGGCCCTCAGTCGCCGGGCTTCGGCGATTTTTCTGATGGCACGTCGGGTACCGGTCAGATAGCGGCTGCGGGGATGGTCAGGTCGGTGAGGTAGCCGGCCGCGGCGTCGACCGTGGCCGGGCTGTTGAGCCAGGCGGTGTGGCCGTCGCCTTCCCAGTGCAGCACCCGGCTGTTGGGCAGGGCGCGCCGCACCCCGTCGGCGAAGGCCGGGGGTGGCCACGTCGTGCGCGCCGGACAGCAGCAGGATCGGCGGGAAGTGCGCCGGAACCCGCCAGGCGTGCGGCGTGAAGCCGGAGCGCACGGGCCAGCCCGCGCAACCGGAGGCGATGTCCCAGAATTCGGAGTAGCCGCGCAGGGTCGGTGCGATCGCGCGCACCCGTAGGCGGCCTCCGGCAGGGCGGCCGCAGCCCCGGCGTCAGCGGGCACGGGGACGTCCTGGCAGATGATCGAGCGGTACGCCGGGTACTCGGGGTTGCGCGCCGCCGTGTAAGGGGCGAGCGCCTCCGGACTCCCGGTCGTGTCGACCCGGTCCAACGCGGTCGCGAGCCCCGGGTAGAAGAGCGGCGACTGGAGCCCGGTGTTCACCGCCTGGGCAATCTCCTCGGCACGCACCGGGCGTTCGCGGTCCAGGATCCCGTGGCGGTCCGCGCGGTTCAGCAACGCGGTCAGGAGGCCGCGCACGTCCCGGTCGTGCAGCGCGCTCTGCGGCTGCGCGGCGGACCAGCGGGCAACCGGTCGACGCCGTCCTCCACGGCAGCGGCATCGAGCGCGTTCCGACCTGCGTTGCCACGATCGCCTTGTTGCCGGGGCTCTTTCATAGGTGTTGCGGAGCGCTGACCTGTAGCGGTCCGTGTTCTGGCTCTCTTCATGAGAGTTGGGGGGGGGGGGGGGGGGGGGTTGGGGGGGGGGGGGGGGGGGCGGCCCAAGGCCACAGACCACGCCCCCGGCTCGCCGCGCGCGACGGGCGGCGGCGCGGGCCCCCGCCCC
>NZ_JBHWDU010000081.1:5198-38528 GCF_042734825.1 Kitasatospora sp. NPDC059648
GTCCACAAGTTGGACCAGAACCGCAACTCTCACGAACAAAGCCAACGAGCCCCGCCTCGCGGATGCCTTCGCGCCATCGGGCGTTCCCCGACCAGGACCCGCCCCGACGCAAGCCCTCCGTCAGGGACGTGACCAGCTGGATCACCCGCCGCCCCGACCGCCTGCGCGACGAAGACGCCCAGCAGCTCAAGGAGCTTCTCGCCCGAGCCCCGGTACTGGCTACCACCGCCGAGCATGTCAGGGCCTTCGCCGAGCTGATGAACGACCGCCGCGGCCGAGAGCTCAAGGACTGGATCACACGCGTCCGGCAGGACCAGGTCCCGGCCCTCCGCAGCTTCGCCACCGGTCTCCTGCAGGACCTCGATGCGGTCGTCGCCGGCCTGACCCTCAGCTACAGCTCCGGCGCGGTCGAGGGCCACAACAACAAGATCAAGATGCTCAAGCGCCAGATGTTCGGCCGTGCCGGCTTCGACCTTCTGCGCAAACGCGTACTCCTCGCGGCATGAGGCCGCCGGTCGTGGCGGCGTGGACGGTCACGCGGTCGGCGCGGATGGTCAGGGTGTTGACCTCGACGTCGGTGGTCCGGTGGAGCCAGAGGTCTTGGAGGAGATCGTCACCCACGACCGTTCATGATCGCGGCTCCAGTGACGCTCTGTGGCTCTGGCACGGAAAGTGATCCAGAACCTGAAAACTGACCGCTGAACGGCGGATCGACGGTGACCCACCTCGCGATCGTCTGATCATCCTGAAAAGAAGTACCGCCGTGGACACCACGACCACCATCCCCCAGGCCGCCGCGCCGGCCGGGCCGCCGCGCATCCCGGCGCAGCCGTCCGCCGGAGGCTCGGTGAACCCGTTCCGCCTCGGCGTGCCCGTTGGTCTCGCGCGCAGTGCGGCGTGATCGAATAGGGCATGGCATCGTCCTGGACCGGTAAGCGGGTGCGCCTGCGCACGATTGAGCCCGATGACTGGACGGCGTTCGCGCGCTTCGCGGACGATGACGGGCGGCGAGGGGGTCGGTTGGAACTGCCGCGGTCCGCCGAGAGCTATCGTGCCTGGGCGAAGGAGCAGGCCGTTGCCGAGTGCGTCGACGACCGTTTCCGGTTGGCGGTCGAGACGACGGCCACGGGGGAGTTGGTCGGGACGGTCGGCTCACATCGCACCGGTCGTTGTTCGGGCTGGTTCGAGTGTGATGTCATGATCGGCGCCGGCCACCGGCGCAAGGGCTACGCGGCGGAAGCCGTGGTGCTGTTGCTGCGCTTCATGTTCGCCGAGCGGCGGTATCACAAGTGCCTGGCGGCGGTTTTGGCCCCCAACGAGGCGTCGTTGGCACTCTTTCGTCGGCTCGGCTTCACCGAGGAGGGGCGCTTGCGGGAACACGTTTTCTTCGCCGGCGGCCATCACGACCTCGTCATGATGGGCGTGCTCGCCGACGAGTTCGACCGGCGCCACACGACGAGCGGGCCGTAAGCAGATCGTCCGGGCGTGTGCGGAACGGTACTCGGACTTGATCGACGTTCGTTGTTGAGCCGGCCGGGCCATCTGCGGCGCGACCCTGCAACTGCCCTCGGCTGCCGGGTCAGCCGGCACCCTGCTTGATGTCCAGATGGATCGGACCCCGAAGAACGGGGCTGGGCCGGTACGGCGGTGGGTCGGCGACCAGCCTGGGGCGGTCGAGCCGGCGTACCAGCTCGGTCAGCGCGATCTGGGTTTCCCGCCGGGCCAGCGGGCCGCCGAAACACAGGTGGATGCCGCTGCCGAACCCCAGATGCTGGTTGTCACGCCGATCCGGGTCGAAGCGGTCCGGATCGTGGAAGCGCTTCGGATCGCGGCTGCCTGAGGCCAGCATGAGCATGATCTGCGAGCCCTGGGGGATGACGGTGTCGGCGACGGTGATGTCACCGTACGCCGCACGCCAGGGAATGATGTGCACGGGGGGCTCGTAGCGCAGCAGTTCCTCGACCAGGGGCACGACGAGGTCCGGTTCGTCGCGCAGTCGCTGCAGCACCTGCGGATGGCGCAGCAACGTCAGCATGCCGTTGGCGATGAGGTTGACGACGGTCTCGTGGCCGGCGATGAGGAGCAGTCTGGCGGTGGCGACGATTTCGGCGTCGGCCATCCGACCGTCGGGCCCGTCGTCGTTGGCCAGCCGTGACAGCAGGCCGTCTCCCGGCCGACCGTGATGCTTCTCCACCAGCTCGCCGAGGCACTGGCGCAAGTCCTTGCGGGCCTGTACGCCCTTGTCCAGTTTCTCCTTCGGGTCGGTCTCCGGGTTGTAGTCGACGGAGTTCATGATGTCGTTCACCCAGAGGTGGAACCTCGGCTCGTCCTCGCGTGGAACGCCGAGCAAGTGACAGATCACGGTCACGGGCAACGGAAAGGCGAAATCGTCGACGACGTCGATCCGCTCCTTGCCCGCCAGACCGTCGATCAGACTGCCGATGGTGGCGGTCAGGAAGCCTTCAAGCCCGGTCACCAATCCCGGGGTGTGCGGGGGGCCGAAGTGACGCATCGCCATACGCCGCAGGCGATCGTGCTCGGGCGAGTCCATGTGGATGAACGACGACGTCACCCCTTCCTCGGCTGAGGGCATCGGCGGACGCGTCAGATTGCACAGGTCGGAACTCAGATGCGGGTCGTTCAGTATGTCCGTGATCTCGCGATAGGTGCTGATGACGTAGCTGCCGTCCTCCTGCCGGGCCACCGGCGTCCTGCGCAGTTCGGCGTACAGCGGGTACGGGTCGGCCCGGGCGGAGTAGTCGAAGATCCGTTGCAGCGTGCCGGACATGTGGGTCGCGGTCGTCCGGCCTTCCTCCTGCCGATTCCGGTGCACGGCCGTGACGCGGCGCTCACCCCGGTCATGGCCTGTGACGACCGCCGTGGCTCCCTGCGCGAACATGGCGGGACCGGGGAAGTCGACGGGAACCGGTTGCATGTCGGCCGGCTGGTCCGGCGTGCGGCACGGAGGCGGGAAAGGTGCGGCCGCCTCGATCAACCTTCGGTAGTGATTCAGCCACTTACCGCTGTTGAAGCTCGCGGCGGCTGTGACGCGGCCCCGATAGCCATATGCGGTGACGAAACGGTGGTCGTCGAGCGATCCCTGGGTGACAAGCATCTCGTCGGCGAAGGTCGGCACGCCGACGGACTTGATGTTGACGCCGAACTGGATCGACCAGAACACCGGGATGGACACGTGGGCCCAGCGGTCCGCCTGGGCACTGATCATGTTGTGGGCCGCGACCTCTGCCTGCTCCACGGCGTTGGCCCAGTGCTCCATTGAGATGAGCCGGTATCCGTAGATGGGGTGCGGGCAACGTGCCACGTCTCCTGCGGCGAAGACGTCGTCGATGACGCGGCCATGGATGTCGAGGGCGCGGCAGCCCGTGTCACAGGTGATTCCCCACACGCCCGCCGCCAGTCCCGACCCCCGCAGCCACTCGGTGTTGCGAATGCTCCCGAGCGCCACCACCGCCACGCCGGCGTCGACCGTACTGCCGTCGTCGAAGTGAGCACGGCAAAACCGTCCCTGCGCGTCGCCCTCCAGCCGGGCGACCTTGACACCGCACCGCAGGTCGACACCGTGAGCGCGCTGCAGGTCGGCCGCCACCTCGCCGATCACGGCACCGAGCGCCCCGACCAGCGGAGCCGGCGCGAGTTCGGCGACGGTCACCGGGATGTCCCGCTCGCGGCAGACGGACGCGATCTCGGAGCCGGTGAATCCCGCACCGATGACCAGCACCCGGGAGGGCCCGGCGGCGAGGGCCCGCTGCAGGCTCTCGGCATGCTCGCGGGTACGTACGACGAACACTCCGTCCAGGGCCGCCTCAGATTCGACGGACCACGGTCGGGCCCGTACCCCGGTGGAGATCAGCACCCGGTCGAAGGGAACCTCGCGTCCGTCGGCGAGACGCACGTGGTTCGTCGCGAGGTCCAGCCGGCCGGCGGGCACCCCCAGCAGCCACTCCGCATCGATGCCACGACGGCGGGGCAAAGCGGTGCTCCCGGCCGGCACCCATCCGGCCAGTACTTGCTTGGACAGAGGAGGCCGGTCGTAGGGCTCACCCAACTCGTCACCGATCATGGTCAACGATCCGGTGAAACCCTCCTCTCGCAGAGCCTCCGCGGCCCGCAGCCCCGCCAGCGAAGCCCCGACAACCACGATGCGGCCATCGCGCTTGAACGCACGCAGGTCGTCGACACCGGTCATGACGGCGACGCCTCCGCCGGTACCTGCCGCCCCTGAAGCCGGTCGACCAGGATCGCCTGGACCGGGGAGGCCGCCGCGGCGCGGAGCACCTGGTCGCGCTGGGCGTCGTCGGGATTCGGGTCGTACATGAGCGCTTCCTCACCGTGCATCCGGAACGCCTCCGGAGCCAGGAACGCGCACTGCGCGGACCGCTCACATCGGGAAAGATCAACGACAATTTTCACCCCGACCTCACA
This sequence comes from Kitasatospora sp. NPDC059648, assembly GCF_042734825.1. Lineage (NCBI taxonomy): Bacteria > Bacillati > Actinomycetota > Actinomycetes > Kitasatosporales > Streptomycetaceae > Kitasatospora > Kitasatospora sp. NPDC059648. The sequence goes on from NZ_JBHWDU010000081.1 coordinate 9,642, forward strand.
GGGAGTTGGAGCCACAGACCCTCACGCGGTCTGTCACCGAAGGCAGGACTGCCCTCGACCGCGCACGGTGGCACGCAGCTGCAGGCCGGGGGTTGCGAGACCTTCGAAGGTGGTGACCCGGTAGCCGGGTTCCGGGCCGGGTGGCTCGCTCAGGTGGTAGCGGTGGGCGGTGTGCGCAGTCAGGACCGTGAGCATGGCCATGGCCAGGGCAGCTCCCTCGCAGCTGTGGGGCCCGGTGCCGAAGGTGAGAAAGACCCCGGGTTTCGCCGGAGAGCACGAATCGTCGAGCCAGCGTTCGGGTCGGAACTGGTCCGGCTCGGGGTATTCCCGTGCGTCGCGGTGGGCGGTGTAGGGGCACACGAGAACGGTGGACCCGGCGTCGATGGTGTAGTCGGCGAGCTGGGTCCGCCGCGGGGCGCGCCGGGTCAGTAGCCAGCTCGGGGGGTGTAGCCGGAGCACTTCGCGGACCAGTGCCCGAGTGTATTGCAGGCTCTCGAGGTGGGTGCTGGTCGTCGCGGCCGCGTCTGCGGGCAGCAGGGCGGCGGCTTCAGCCGCGATCCGGTCCGCGGCCCGGGGGTGGCGGGCCAGGCAGAGCAGGATCCATCCGGCTGCCCGGGAAGGTGTCTCGAAGGTGGCGACGGTGATTCCGGGCAGAGTGTCGAGGATGACCCATTCCGACAGTGTGCCGTAGCGACTGGACGGGCGGAGCATCTGTCCGAGCACGTCGTCACCGAGCCGGCCCGACGAACGGCGGCGGCGGACGATGGGCCGCAAGGCGTTGGTGAAGGCGACCTGTTGCTGGGTGCGGAACCGCCGAGCCGGTGTGGGGACCCAGCCCGGCCATACCCAGCGCGTGGGGCGAACGAGCACCTCCCGGGCCACGAAGAGCTGCCGGGCGAAGGGCAGCAGGGTGGGAGCGTCTTCGGAGAAGAGGTAACGCACGCCGACCTCCGCCAGGACCGACCGGACCAAGGGCAGAATCTCCACGTCCTGGCTCGTGGGCCACTGGTCGGCAAACCGAACGGTCCCGGACGCGATCTCACCGATCCGGGCCGAAACCGCCTGGGGACGCAGCCCGCGCATACGGGCGGCGCGCGCGTGCGCACGCTCCTCGGACGTCGGCGCGCCGTCGGCCCGCTTCAACGGCGGGAAGAGGGGCGAGGGCGGCTTGGGGAAGTCCTGCGCACGGTGCAGGACTTCTTCACACGGCCCAGCCGTGGCCGCTACGTAGACACCCGGCTCCAGCTGCCAGACGTCCCCGCACTCGTCGGCGCCACGGCGCGCTAGTGCCAGCCGGTCACGGCTCCAGGCCGCAAAGTTGCCTTCGGGCAACCACGGCGGCTCATTCACTCGGCCCATGAGATCGCCCCTGACGCGCGTACCTGTTCAGGCCGATCGTCGGCAGCACGGCCGGGAGCCGACGGTCGCCCGGGCCGCCCGGCAGCGCGGTCACGCCTTGTCGGCGGACGTACCCCAGTCGTGGGCCCCGTACGCACCGTAGTTGCGAGTGAACGACAACTTGGCGAGCAGCTTGGCGATCATGGTTCACTCCTCTCGCCTGTCTTTATATGTTCCATTTTATGCCTGTCATGTTTCAGGGCTCCGGCGTGGATATGAGTGCCGGGCCCGCAGCCGGGCCAACCTCACCCCGATGTCGGCGGTCGGTGCCGCCCCGGCCGCGAGGTGTGCCGGCGCCGGTCACCTCAAGAACTGGGGGCACCAGAGCCCCGGAGGAACGGAACGGCATTCGCGCGGACCGGTCACGTCGCGCCTCGGGAGGCGGCGGGTTGGTGGCCACTGCTGATAGTGGCCGACGACGGCACCGAGCCGTCGCCGTCCGCCTACAGACCGGGCGCCCAGTAGCCGTCCAGGTGCCGGAACGCCGCCGATTACCAGGCCAGGGCGATCATCGTGACGAGCGCGCCACCGGCGAGCGGGAGCGCCCAGCCCGGCCAGCGGCGGTGGCGCACCACGACTACCTCGGCGACAAAGGCCCCGGAGAGACAGTCGGCGGGCGAGTGCAGCGCCACGGGTCCCGGTCAGGCTGACGCCGTAGGCGATGATGCATTCCTGGGCGATCGGGACGGAGGGCAGGAAGGCGACCAGACAGATCAGTCGGTGCACGGTGGGCATCGGGTGCGGTGCGGCGCGCAGGCCGGGCAGCTGGCCGTACATCCACGCGCGAGGAGCAGCTGGATCAGCGCCAGCCCCAGCAGAGCGCTGCCCAACTGGGTCTTGAGCAGGAAGACGCCGTGGCAGCGCACCCCGAAGAAGCTGCGCCGGCACTCCGGGGTGTGCACCCGCCCGTACCAGAGGAGGACGGCCGTCACCGCCAGGGGCAGCAGCAGTCACAGCAGTCCCAGGAGCTGCCGGGGTTCGGTGCGCGAGGCGAGGCGTGGCATGTGATCAGCCGCCTTAGCCGTCGGCGTTGCCGCCCGGAGGAGCGCCGGCCCGAGTGGACGCAGAGCGCGACGGGCCGGTGATCAGAAAGCCCACGAGCGAGGTCACAGCGCCGACGGCTTCAGCGATCGCGCTGCCGGTCCTCTTCGGCCCCCAGTACGGCTCGTACATGTTCGGCAGCGGACCGAGAGTGCCCACGTTCACGAACCCATAGAGCAGCACGGCGCCCAGCGCGGAGACCGACACCAGGAACGCGAACACCCACACCGGCCGTCGGCGACCGAGCAGCAGGACCAACAGCGCGGCCAGCGACGCCACGGCGGCTTCGAGGCGAAACAGCGTTCCCTGGCTGATCTGCCGCCCGACCGGATCGTAGGCGGCGGCGAGGTTGGCGTGTACGTAGGCGTCCACGGCCAGTGCGGCCGCAGTCACCACTTGGAGCAGCACCCGGGTGACCGTGTGGCGGCGCGGGCGGTCGCCGGGTCCGGGAGCCATCGCTATTGCCCGACCGCGCTTGCTGCGGCCGTGCTGGGCGCCGGGGACGCCGGGCCGTTCCCGCCGATCTGGAGGTGGGTGTCCATGGCGAGTTCCTTGTGCTTGTCGATGGGGCTCGGCCCCGGTCAGGGCCGGGCCGAACTGCTGGAGCGCGCAGTGGCAGCGGTCAGCACGGCAAGGGGCAGGAACCGCAATCCGGCGCGGACGCCACGCGGGAATTCAACAACGTGTGCACGACCATGTTTCGGGGCCTCCCTTCCGGGACGAGACTGGCCCAAGTTCCCGATCACGCCAACGCCGACACTCGCCCCGCACGGGCCATCACCTGGTCGGGCGAGGACGTGCCCGGTGACCGCCCGGCGGGCGCGCGGCGCAAGCACCCGTCGCCGAACTCATCCGGTCGAGTGACCACAGCGCAACCCCGGTGACGGCGTCAGCGTGTGCTGGGCCCGAAGTCCATCCATGTGCGCATCAGGGCGGGAGACCGCATGCCGAGGATGGCGGGCGCGGCTCGCTCCCGAGCGGCACGCGGCAGCCGGGGCCGCCGCCTGCGACACAACGGCGGTGCTGGGCGACGCTCCTGGTCGTCCTCGACACCGGCTACGACGCCCCACGCATCGCCCACCTGCTGGACGGCCTGCCGGTGCAGATCCTCGGCCGGCTCCGCTCGGACCGCGTGATGCGCCGACCCGCCCCGCCCCGGGTCTACAACCCAACCGGCGGTCGGCCGCCCAAGCACGGCAGCGCGTTCGTCTTCGGCCAGCCCGAGACCCGGGGCACCGAGCAGGCGGTCACCACCACCGAGACCCGCCGCTACGGGACAGCGGTCGCACAGAACGTGGGACCGACTCCACCCCAAGCTCACCCGCCTGGCCGCTTCCGCCGGATGCTGCTGGCCGACCTCGCGACGTGCGGGGTCGGCCAGCAGCGTTCTGTGGGGCTGCTGGTGGGTCAGCGGCGTGACCTGGGTGGAAGCACGCGGGCGTGCAGCAGTGCGGCACGGGTGAGCTCCGCGCCTGGTTCGTGGTCCTCGTTGAACAGGGCGGTGAGCCCGTCCGGGGCACTGTTCCAGTAGTTGTCGAGGGTGATGCGGGCTCCGAGGTCCCGGGGTTGGTTGGTCTACCAGTGCTCGTGGCGGTCGCAGCGCATGTCGTACTTGTCGTGTTCGTCGTGCCGGTGGCGCTTGATCCTTGTGAGGTCGGTGGCGGTGTGGGGGGTGGTGTCGCCGCCCCCGGTGACAACCGCGACGTTGGTGACCTCGTCGTCGGCCATGCAGGAGACATCGACCTGCAGCGTGATGGGCGGGTAACTGCTCCCGGCGGCGAGGGCGTCACTGCGGGTGCAGGTGAGCGTGCCCTGGTCACAGGTCCAGCCCGTACCGCTGATGCTGTCGGCCTTGAGTCCCGCGGGGAGGGTGTCCTGCATGGTGACCGTGGTGCCGTCGGTCGGGGCGGCTCCGGCGGCGTTGCCAACAGTGATGGTGTAGAGGCCGTCCCGTCCCTGGGTGAAGTGCCCGGTGTGGGTCTTGGTGATGGTCAAGGACGGGAGCGTGTAGGAGATGGTCACCTGTCCGTTGTGGTTCGCCGTCCCGATCGTCGACAGTGCGAAGCTCGTGCCGGTGCCCGTGGGGGTGGCGAAGCTGCTGCCCCCGCCACCGCCACCACCACCCGCCGAGGTGCCGTGGTCGTTGACGGCGCCGCTGCCGCCGCCCCCGCCACCGAAGTAGCCGCCCCCGGCGCCGCCGCCGCCAGCGATGGCAGTGGCGGCGCAGCCGCCGTCGAACCTGCCCCCGGTGCCGCCGGTGCCGACCGTGACACCAGAGAACCCGCTCCCCGGCCCGCCGTTCGTGACCGCACAGGACGGGACGCTGCCGGAGGCCCCGCCGGGCCCTCCGGTACTGGTGCTGGTGCTTCCGCCGCCCCCGCCCTGCCCCGGCGCGGCCCCGGGGCCGGTGGCGCTTCCCGCAGTACCGGCGGTGGCATCCGGCGTCGTCCCGCCGTTGCCTCCGTTGCCTCCCGTGGAGCCCGCTCCGGTGCCGCCGGAGGCACCGCCGCCCCCGGCGACCACCAGCAGGGAGCCGCCCGTGCTGACGCTGGAGGCCCCGCCCCCGCCCGGACCTTCGAAGTGGAAGCCGCTGAGCGGGAAACTCCCCCCCGGGGCGCCGCCGTTGAACCCGCCCGCACCCGCCGTGCCGGTGCCGTTGCAGCCCTTGCCGCCGGTGCCGCCGACATTGACGGTGAAGGTCGTCGGTGCGACGGTCTGCGGCAGAGTGGTCACCACCCGCGCCCCCGTCCCACCGGTCCCCGTGACGGAACAGGGGGTGCCGGTGTTGTCGGCGCCACCCGCGCCGTCCGCGATGATCGTCACCACCGCCGCCGCCGGGACCGTCAGGGTCTGCGAAGCGCCGGTGAAGGTGAAGGTCTGCGACGGATCAGCCGCTTGCGCCTGCACCGGCACGGCCCCCACCGGCGCGGCGGCCGCCGGTGGAGCCGCGGCCGCCAGCAGCGCCATACCGGACAGCAGCGCGCCCCCCACCGACACCACCCCCCCGCCACGCTCCACGGCCACGGGCCGCTCACGGCCGACCCGGCACCACGGCAGATCGCCCCGTGCACGCGTACGAGCACTCATCCGCAGGTTCACCTCTCCTCACAACAAGGCGCCCCGCACCCTCACGCGACAACGCATGAATGTGACAGGACACCTGACGGCAAATCATGACAAACAACAGTAGATACCCCGATCCGAGCACTTCGACGTAGCGAGGTCATGAGCAGCCCCAGGTGTCGCAACACCCCGCGCGGGCCGGCGAGGAACCGGCATCGCCCGTACGCCCTGCTGCGCCAAGCGCTGCTCGGCGCCGACGAGGTCGCCGTCGTACGCACCACGCTGCGCACCCGCGAGAGCCGCGACACGCGGCACCGCGGTCCGGTCGGCGTAGAGCGTCCCGGAGGGGAACGGGCAGGGTCCGTACGGTCTTCGGCTCTGACAAGATTTTCGTGACCGGTGATTGCCCTCGGCTCTGGGTCAGCTGAGCAGGATGCGCTGGCGTAGAAGGCGGCGTCCGGCGCGGCCGTAGGTCTGCCGCTTGAGCAGCTTGATCTTGTTGTTGACGCCCTCGGTGCGGCCGTTTTGCCAAGGCAGGGTGAGGGCGTGGTCGACGCCGGCGCGGTCGCGCTCAAGGCCGGTGGCGTAGGCGTGCAGGAACGGCAGATCCGCCGCCCGGACCCGCGTGATCCATCCGGTCAGCGCCTCGGCGTTGGCCGGTTTCGGGGTGAGGAGGGCGGCGAAGTCGCCTACAGCGTCTGCCAGGGCAGTCATCTCCGGGCAGGCGCCAGCGAGCTGGTCACGCAGCACTCACTGGCCCTCGCGCAGGTGGTCGGGGTCGGTGAGCAGGAGGCGGGCGGCCTTGCGCGGGGAGAGGCTGGCGTGGTCGGCCGGGCGAACTCGTCGATGCCCAGCACCCGCGGGACCACCCGGGCGGGCAGGCTGATGCGCATCAAGCAGTTCAGCACGCTCGCCCAGGTCAGCACGTGGTGCAGCACGCCCAGCAGGCGGGCCCCGGCCGACCCGGCCAGTTCCACGGCGACCGCGTCGACCACTCTCTGCAGAACAGGAGTGCGACGCTGGTAACGCCGGGTCAGCCCGTCGATCTGCTCGGCGAAGGTGACCTTCTCGCAGGCCGGGGTCTCGCAGTACAGGCGGCGCACCGATAAGTCGATCACGACCGCCCGACCGCCCACCGCCTCGTCCGCGACATGCCGCTCGTATCGAGAGTGCACCCAGTTGGACGACTGCCCGCACAACGGACACGCCGCCGGCAAGTCATCCCTGGTCCGGGCAGTGATCCTCAGCAGATCCCCGCTGGCCTCCACGCGCTCGACCTGCACCGCGGCCAGCTGCGGCAGCAGGTCCCCCACCATCACAACACACCCAGACAGCGTCTCACCGCCAACCAAGCGACAGAATGGGCGAGTTGAAGCGATCATCGGTTACGAAAATCTTGTAAGAGCCGTTGGCTGGACACACCCACCTCAGTCGCTCGCGGCGATCCTCGGTGAGGCAACCGGTGAGGAGCCGCCGGAGCACGACGTAGTGGATCGTCACTCCGTCGCCATGCGGCCCGGAGACCAGTTGTGGAGCCAAGCTCTGACACCCCAGTGGGTCACAGCCGAGTCGGCGCTCGCCATGAGCGTATTGGGACAACAACCCTGCCGAGGCATGGACGTATGACCTGCGCAATGTCCGCTACTGAGACTGCGTCCCACGACACGAGGTTCCTGCCCGTGTCGTGGGACGCAGTCACAACCGGGTTACGGGGTGAGCCGGTTCGGCCCGCGGAACAGGAAGGTCGCCTCGCGGATCGAGGCCAGGCCGAGCATGACCATCAGCACCCGGCCCAGGCCCATGCCGAGGCCGCCGTGCGGCGGGCACCCGTACCGGAACGCGTTCAGGTAGTCCTGCATCGGCTCCGTGCTCATGCCCTTCTCGGCGGCCTGCTTCAGCAGCACGTCGTGCCGGTGCTCGCGCTGTGCGCCGGTGGTGACCTCCAGGCCCTTCCACAGCAGGTCGAAGCTCAAGGTCACGCTCGAGTCGTCGGCGGGCCGCATGTGATAGAAGGGCCGGATGCCGACCGGGTAGTGCGTGATGAACACGAAGTCATGCCCGGTGGACTCCTTGATGTGGGCCGAGACACCCCGCTCACCCTCCGGGTCCAGGTCTTCCTTGACCCCTTCGGGGTCCCAGCCGCCCTTGCGCAGGATCTCCTGCGCCTCCGCCATGGTGATGCGGGGAAAGGGCGTCGTGGGCACCGTGACCTCGACGCCGAAGTGCTCTGCGATCGCCTCGCCGTGCATGCCGGCGACCTTGCCGATCGCGTGGGCGAGCATCTGCTCCTCGAACGCCATCACGTCCTCGACGCCGTCGATCCAGGCCAACTCCACGTCGACGCCGGTGAACTCGGTGGCGTGCCGGGAGGTGAACGACGGTTCCGCGCGGAAGACCGGCCCGATCTCGAACACCTTTTCTACGTCGGCCGCGATCGCCATCTGCTTGAAGAACTGCGGCGACTGCGCCAGGTAGGCGCTGCGGCCGAAGTACCCGAGCTCGAAGACCTCCGCGCCAGACTCCGAGGCGGTGCCCATCAGCTTGGGGGTGTGCATCTCGGTGGCACCCTGCGCATAGGCGTACTCGCGCATGCCCTGTTCCAGGGTGGTCTGCACGGCGAACATCAGCTGGGTGGCGGGACGGCGGCGCACGTCCAGAAAGCGCCAGTCCAACCGCTGTTCCCGGCCGGTGTGGTCGTCGATCGGCAGCGGCGTAGCGGCGGGGTTCAGTACCTCGACCGCCTCGGGAACGATCTCCAGGCCGCCGAGCTTGACCTGGGACGCGTCGACGACGCGGCCGGTGATCCTCACCGCGGACTCGGGCGTGAGGGCTTCGAGCTGGGCCTCCAGTGGCCCGTCGTCACGTTGGTGGGTCACCTGCACCATTCCGGTGTTGTCCCGCACGATGACGAACTGCGTCTTGCGCTGCAGGCGGAGGGTGTTCACCCATCCGCAGACGGAAACGGTACGGCCGACGTGTTCTCGCAGGTCGGAGACACGTACGCGGCTCTGGATCATTGCGGTCCTCCGAAGGACATCGTCATGATCCCTTGGGAGTGCGGGCGAGAAGGGCAACTCGCGGTACCACCGCACTTTCGCCGCCACAAAGTGGCGGCCTCATTCAGACCCGGTGACGGGGGTCGGCCGGCGGGGCATTGGACCACCAGGCGGAGTCGTTCCTCCCCGCGCTCAGGAGGGTCTTCACTTCGGGACGCGAGACCGCCTTCCCAGCTTCCGGCGGCTCTCTCTGCTCGCGTGATCCCTGGCTACTCGTCTCCGTCAACGCGTTGCCTAACAGGATACGGAGCGTGTGGCAGCGATGGCAATCAAGAAACTCGCATGGACGGGAAAAACCTGGCCGTGAGCGCGCGCGTGCGAGTGGCGATGGTGACCGATTCCGAGGAACTCACTCCACGGCTCGAACGCCGCATGGGCTCCCCCAGTTGGGGGGACTCCCGGGGTGACATTCCCCTCGTAGCGTGGAGTCGTGACCAGAGGGGAAGTTGAGGGTCATGGCGGGGAAGAGGCGCTCGTACGACGCGGAGTTCCGCGCGGGGGCGGTGCGGATCGTGACGGAGACCGGCAAGTCGGCGGCGGAGGTCGCGCGGGACCTGGGCGTGCACGAGAGCACGCTGCAGAACTGGGTCCACCGCGCGCGGGCCCGGGCGGACGCGGAGGCGGCCGGGGGCCTGAGCGAGTCCGAGCGCGACGAGCTGCGCCGGCTGCGCGAGGAGAACACGCGGCAGCGCAAGGAGATCGCCGAGCTCGGGATGGAGCGCGATGTCCTCAAGCGATCGGTGGTCCTGTGGGTGAAGGAGGCGACGAAGTGACGGTTGCGGGCTTCATCGCCGACCAGAGGACCGAGCACGGCGTCCCGCACACGATCGCCTGCCGGGCTCTTGGCGTGTCCGAGTCCTGGTTCTACAAGTGGCGCCGACGCCCGGCCGAACCGACGAAGCGCGAGGTTCGGCGGGCTGAACTGGCCGAGCGGATGCGGTACTTCTTTGCCGCTTCCGGCAACACGTACGGCTCGCCGAGGATCACGCTCGACCTGTGGGCCGAGGGCTGGCAGGTGTCCGAGAACACCGTCGCCAAGATCATGGCCGAGTCCGGGCTCCAGGGCCGCAAGCCCCCGCAGCGGCGCCGGTCACTGACCAGGCAGGGCAAGCGGAAGACGGCCCGTGACCTGGTGCACCGTCACTTCGACGCCGTGTCGCCGAACGTGCTGTGGGTCGGCGACATGACCGAGATCGACACCGGCGAGGGCAAGCTCTACCTCGCCACCGTGATCGACCTGTTCTCCCGACGCCTGCTCGGCTACGCGACGGGCTCCCATCATGACACCGCGCTGGTCAGCGCCTCGCTCAAGATGGCCGCGGCCACCCGGGGCGGCCGGGTGAACGGCGTGACCTTCCACAGCGACAGGGGTAGCGAAATACAGCAGCGCGGCCTACAACAACCTGTGTGACCGGCTCGGCGTCGTCCAGTCCATGGGGCGCGTCGGGTCGGCGCTCGACAACGCCGCGGCCGAGAGCTTCCACTCCACGATCAAGGTCGAGTACATCCACCGACACCGCTTCGCCACCCGGGCCGAGGCCCGCCTGAAGATCGTGCCGTGTATTGACGAATCTTTCGAGCACTCAGAGGAGTGCTCGGGGATGTCGCTCCCGGATCACGTCCGCCGACGGCCCGCTGTTGACCCGCCCATTCCACTTTTGCGATGCTGGGCGGCTCACGTCGGTGGTGGTACGCGAATCGACGCCCCGGGGGCGGGCTTTCGGTGTGGCGGGGAGAGGGGCCGGTACATGTCCGAGGACGTCCGCGATGCCGTGCGGGGTTCAGTGAGCGATCCGGCGTGGCTGGTCACCGCCGAACCGGCCGCTGTGCTGGCCGCGCTGGAGGACGCCAACAGCGCCGACGGGCACCTGCTCGCGACCGTCTACCGGGCGTCCGCCCACCTGCACCGGGACGCCGGGCCGGCGGCGCGCCGTCACCTCCTCGCCCTGGACGCGGCCCGGTTCGGCGCGCGCGACTGGGCAGCCCGCTTCGCCGCCGTCCCGCTGGACGGCGACGCCGGCGCGCGGTGGCCGGTCTCCTGGGCGTCCGGCTCCGAGGTCGACCACCGCTGCCGCGCCGTGCTGCAAGGCGGCCTGGACCTGGTGTTCGCCGCCACCGCCGCCGAGGTGGACGGCGGGACGGTCGTCGCCGTCGGCGACGGCGAGGGGTTCGTGCGGCTGTGGGACGGCAGCACGGGCGCACCGCTCGGCGAGCCGTTCCGGGTGCACGGCACCGAGGTCAGCGCCATGGCGACGGCTCGGGTGGACGGCGAGCCCGTGGCGGTGAGCGTCGGCGAGGACGCCACCGTGCGCGTGTGGAGCCTACGCGACGGCCGCCCCCTGCTGGAGCCCTGGCGCGGGCACGTCGCCCCCGTCTACGCGGTGGCCACAGCAGAGCTGGAAGGCCGCTGGGTGGCCGTCACCGCGGGCTGGGACCTCGGCCTGGAGGTGTGGGACGTCGCCACGGGCGCGCGCGTGGGCGAGGGCCTGCGCGGCCACGGCAACCGGGTGTACGGCGTGGCGACGGCCGAGGTGGACGGCCGGCCGGTGGCGGTCTCCGGGAGCTGGGACGGCACCGTGCGCGTGTGGGACCTGAAGGCGGGCCGCGCGCACGGCGACCCGCTGCCGGGCCACGACGGCCGGGTCTACTGCGTCGCTACCGCCGTCGTCGCCGGCCGCCCGGTCGCGGTGAGCGGCGGCACCGACGGCACCGTCCGGCGCTGGGACCTGACGACCGGCCGCGAGATCGGGGACGCGCTGATCGGCCACAGCGACGTCGTGCTGTCGATCACGACCGCCGTCGTGGACGGTCGTCCCCTCGCGATCAGCGGTGGCCGCGACGACGTCCTCCGGGTCTGGGACCTCGGGACCGGGCGGCTCGTCGGCGCCCCCCTGGTCGGGCACCGGGCCCCGGTGTCCACGCTCACGACCACCCGGGTGGCCGGCCGGCCGGTGGTGATCAGCGGCAGCACCGACAAGTCCGCGCGGCTGTGGGACCTCTCGGCCCCCGAGACCGTCGGCGCACCCGTCGCGGGGCACACCGACCAGGTGCTCGCCGCCGCCACCGCCGTCCTGCGCGGACGTCCGCTCGCCGTCACGGGCGGGGACGACGGCACCGCCCGCGTGTGGGACCTGGCGACCGGCGAGCCCGTCGGCGACCCGCTCGACCCGCCCGGGGACACCGTCGCCTCCCTGACCGCCACGGACGGCCACGTGCTCACCGGCGGCGACCTGGACGGCTCGGTGCACTGCTGGAGCCTGGCCGCCAACTCCCGCGCCGCCAGCCCCTTCCCGCTCCACACCGGCCCGGTGCGCGCCCTGGCGACATTGGACGTCGGCGGGCGCACCCTGGCCGTCAGCGGGAGCGTCGACCACACCCTGCGCGTGTGGGACGCGAGGACCGGCGCACCCCTCCTGCCGCCGCTGCAGGGGCACACGGACATGGTGTGGGGCGTCGCCGCCGTCCTGGTGGACGGCCGCCCGCTCGCCGTCAGCGCCGGGGTGGACGGCACCGTGCGGGTCTGGGACCTCACGACGGGCCGGCCGGTGGGCAAGCCACGGACAGGCCACGACGGCCCGGTGTTCTCGGTGGCCACGGCGGTGGTCGACGGGAGGCCGGTGGCCGTCACCGGCGGCCAGGACGCGACCGTCCGGCTGTGGGAGCTGGGCACCGGGCGCGGCCTGTGGAACCGGGCGCCGCGTGGCCCGCTCGGCGAGCCGCTGCGGGGGCACGGGCGCGGTGTGTGGCGGGTCGCGACGGCGGTGGTGGACGGCCGGCCGGTGGCCGTCAGCGGGAGCGGCGACGGCACGGTGCTGGAATGGGATCTGACGAGCCGTCGGCTCGTCGGCTCCGCGATGCGCTTCCCCGGGCCGGTCATGGGCCTGGCACTCTCCCCGGACGGCGGGCGGCTCGTCGTCACCTCGGGCCGGGAGGTCGTGGCGCTGGCCCGTCGCTGACCCCGGTGTGACGGAAGCGGCTGGCGCGGCCGGCGTGCCGGCCGTCGATTGTGAACAACCGTTGGCCGAGGTCGGCCACGGGGTCGAGGCGGCAGTCGGCGGCGGTGCGGGCGGTCGCGGCCAGCAGGTGCGCCGCTCCCCCGCGCTCCTTCCCGGCCGCGCGGGCCACCTCCTCCGCGAGGTCGGCCAGGTCGAGGCCGAGTTCCTCGAGCAGCTCCCGGCGCAGCGCGTCGGTCGGTTCCTCGCCGTCCTGGTCCCCGACCACGCCGCCGGGCAGCGAATGCTCAAGGCGGCCTCCCGCTGGCGTTCGAAGAGAGGCGGGAGAAGTCTGTCGCGCCAGAGGCCCCCCGAGATTCTGCGGGCGCTGGAACGCGCAACCATGCCTCCCAGACCGACCACCTTCCACGGCGAAGAGCCGACACGCTGAACTTGACAGACATCCCATGAGCTGGCGTGTCAAACAGCAAGTACGCGGGCCTGAGGGGACAAGTGGCCATCTCGTCGTACGGATGGCCGACACGCCCTCGCGACCCGGGCCGAATCGCCATCGGGCTGCCCTGCCCGGCTCGCCACCGGCAGCTCCTCTGTCGGACTCGGTCTCTATGGTGATCCACGGAGCAGGTGGCTCGATGGAAGGCAGTGATGACTGAGGTGCACAGCGACATGCTCGTCGAGGCGTTCTACGGCGACGGGTGGGATGCCCTGAATCGTTCGACAGTCCGCCCAATCCCCCGCGAGGAAGCCGCCCGCCGAGACGCGGCAGGCGAGCCGTACGCGGTCGTGCTCGCCGCCCTCGGGCAGGAGCTTCCCATCGCGGTGCTGCATGTCGCGTGGAGCGAGCACTATCTGGGCCTGTGGCGGTTCGACTCCTTGGGCCGCCGCGTGTTCGAAGCCGACCTGCGCAGGCTGGAACCGAAACGGCTGTTCCTGCGCCACCTGGCCGAGTGGCGATACGAGCAGCAGGATCTCCCCGACCTCTCGGACGAAGCCTGGAGGCGGACCATCGATCTGTACCCGGACGGGAAGAACAGCCAGGGCCTGTACCCACGCGGCCGACTCGGAGGCTCGACGCGCACTCTGGTCGACCTGCCGCGCGACCTGTGGTGGCTGCCGGTCCCGGAATTCGGGCGCTGGGAACACCTGCTGACAGCACCCCAGTTCGGGCTGCAGGGAACGTTCAAGCTCGTCGAGGAGACTTCAGACATCGCACCGCAGCCGGCCACTGGTGCGGCGGAGCCTTTCGGCTGGCGGCCGCCGGTGCCGGCAGCCGCGCCCTGGCCCGAGGAGTTGTTCACTCCCGGACTCAGGTTCACGCACCGACACCGGTCAAAGCCGCTCACCATCGAGCCGGTGAGAACAGTGACCGAGATCGCCTTGCCGACAGGGCAGCTGGCGGTCTGCGACCCCTCGTACCTGCCCACCGGCACGGAGGGGGACCCGCTGGTGATCGAAGTTCCGCCCGGTGTCTACCCGGTGCAGGAGACCGGCGCCAGCTACGAGGACGAAATGTTCGGCGACCGCTTCACCGCCCGCGACACATATGCCGTGCGTCTGCTGGTGAACCAGAAGCCGACTACCCGCTGGACGATGGCAGTCCCACCAGGCAAGGACGTGAGGCTGCTGCGTGACGGCCAGTACTTCGGCTTCGGCGTCGACTCCGCCACGGGCTGCTTTGTCGACTCCACCGCTCGAACCGAACTGGGCCGCCGCTACATGCGGGCCCTCACCTCCGGCGGCGGCGAAGGCGTCCACGACACCGAAGACGGCTACAGCAAGGTGACCGACGACGCTACCGGGGCCGGGCTGGTCACCTTCGTGTTGGGCGGAGACGGCGTCTACCCGGTCTGGGTGGGACGCGACGACATGGGTGAGGTCACGGCGGTCGTAGTGGCGGACGGCTTCGAAGTCGGCTGTCTGGAACCGTTGACCCCGTGAGCCGGGGTATCAAGCTGCGAGTACGTGGCCCCGATCCGACCAGGCGGTCGCCTCGTCGTACATCGTGCCGGTCTTGAGACAGCCGTGCAGGATGCCGACGAGCCGGTTGGCGAGTTGGCGCAGGGCGGCATTGAATTCGATGCCGTGGGCCCGTTGCTTCTCGTAGTAGGCCCTGGCACGACGGCCTTCCCTGACGCGCCCGGCGGACAGAGCTCCGGTGCGTCGCTGTGGAAGGGCATCTCCGGAGCTGCGGTAACCTGCGGCGAGCTGGTGTGCGGCATCGCCGTCGAGGACACACCGGGTTTCAGCAGTCGGCGCCTGACCGTGGTTCCTGTACACGCCTTCGCTCAGGCCGAAGCGTTTCGGCGGGCCGTTGAAGAGGCCACCGGACGCCGCCTGGTTCTGGAGTCTGCCGAGCTGCAGGACATCCTCACACCCGGGCATCCCGCGGCCGCGCCGCCGTCGCCGGCGGCGCTGCTGCGGCCGGAGTACGAGATCGTGCCGTTCCGGCCCCGCAGTGAGCTGGAGGGTCTGCCTACCTGGTGCCAGAGCCCGCCGGCCTTGTCCGGGGTGCTGGTGACCGGGCCGGGCGGCCAGGGCAAGTCCCGCCTGACCCGCCAGCTCGCCGCCGAACTGGCCGGATACGGCACGAGCGTACGGGGATGCAACCGTTCAAGGAACAACAAGCAGAGCTCCGCGCGCTGCTGGCCGCACCCGACACGGCCCCTGTCATCGCGGCGCGGGCAACGGATGGTGCTGCTACGCGCGCAGGGCCGCATTGCGCGGCGACGTCGCCGCGCAATGCGGCGTGTCCGCTCCAACTGTCGACCGCTGGGTGGCCCGGTTCGCCGAGCACGGCGCCGCCGGACTCGCCAGCCGGTCACGAGCCCGCACCCAAGCTCCCGAACATGTCGGGGCCCACGCCCTGGAACTGGCTGCGGCCCCTCCACCGCTGACCACTGGCCTGACCTGCTGGACCACCGGGGCGCTTGCCGAGAACCTACGCCCAACCGACGGAATCACGGTGTCACATAACT
The DNA here is from genome assembly GCF_042734825.1 of Kitasatospora sp. NPDC059648. Taxonomy (NCBI): domain Bacteria; kingdom Bacillati; phylum Actinomycetota; class Actinomycetes; order Kitasatosporales; family Streptomycetaceae; genus Kitasatospora; species Kitasatospora sp. NPDC059648. The sequence goes on from NZ_JBHWDU010000081.1 coordinate 25,128, forward strand.
ACGCGTTGTCGACGGGGTTCAGGGCGGCGGCCTTGACCCGGATCAGCACCGTACCGTCGGCGACAGCGGGGATGGCCAGATCGCCGATCTGGGGCCTGTCTCCGGCGGTCGGAACGTGAAGTGCACGCATGATGTCTCGCGGAGTTTCGTAGTGCTGGACGGACGGTTGTGGCGGCTGGACGGGTCAGAGCCGAAGGAGTACGGCCCGAAGCGGCCCTAGACGACCGCTGCGGCGAGCAGCAGCGGGTCCACGTTGACACCGATGACCTGGGCTTCCTTGCGGCGGGCGTGGGTCGCGATTGCGCCGATAGTGATCAGGATCAGGCCGAGTGCGGCGAGGACTTCGAAGTCCGCCGGCTGGTGTTCGACAGCCTCACCAAGGGGCAGCAGCGCCGGCTGGGCGACAGCAGCCGCCGCATCCTGCGTGCCATCGACCCCGACGACCCCCGCCTCACCCCACGGACCGCCCTCTCATTTTGCGCGCTTGCGCCCGTCGGCATTTGTGATGATCCTTCGCGCGGTTCACGATGTCACGCGGCGCTGCAGGCCATGTCGCCAAGGGCGATGGTGTGGTTGGTGTGCCGGATCTTAGCCGCCAGGTACCGGGCGTTGTTCGCGGTGGCGTGCACGCCCGTCGGTGTCGTGCCGGCGATCGTGATGCCGAGGTCGCGCAGTTGGCGGCCCTTGTCGGGGTTGTTCGTCAGCAGGTCGATCTCGGTGATTCCCAAGGCCGTGAGCATCTGGGCGGCGGCGGTGTAGTCGCGTCCGTCTTCGGGCAGGCCGAGGGCGATGTTGGCCTGGTACGTGTCGAGCCCGGTGTCCTGCAGCGCGTAGGCGTCGAGCTTGTTGTACAGGCCGATGCCGCGGCCCTCTTGGCGCAGGTAGAGCAGCACGCCGCCGCCGGCGTTCTCGATCCGTTCGGCCGCCTCGCGCAGTTGCGGTCCGCAGTCGCAGCGGGCGGAGCCGAACACGTCGCCGGTCAGACACTCCGAGTGCATCCGCACCAGCGGCGTGACGCCTCCGGCCCGCTCGCCGAACAGCAGCGCGACGTGTTCGGCGCCGTCGACAAGGCCGTGGAAGGTGGCCGCCTCGACGGTGACGTGGTAGCCATCGGCGAAGCTCAGCGGTATGCGTACGCGGGTGCGCAGGGTGGCCGCGGGGATCTCGGTCGGCATGTTCGCTCCTTGATGGTGCTGTGGTCGTTCGTCGTCGCGGGTGTCGTGTTCGGTCACGTGTTGTCGTGGGCCGCGATGCGGTCGAGCCATTCCTCGAGCAGGCCTCGTTCGCGGTCGGTCAGCACGGCGGTGGTCTGCGGCAGCCGTGCCCGCAGCGCGATCGCGGCGGCGGCTGGGCCCGGGTCCGGTGCGGCGGGTTCGTCGAGCAGGATGGCCGCGGCCACGGCGTTCCAGGTGAGATCGGCGACGGCCGGGTCGCGACGCTCGGGTGGCAGTTGGAGTTGCGCGTTGACCAGGCCGAATACGGTGGCGCAGACGAGTTGCGCCGCGTGCTGCTCGCTCACCCGCAGCCGACCGGCCTCGGCGACCGGACGGAGCTGCTTGGCCACGGCGTCGGTTGCCGGTGCCGTATCCGGACGCGGGTCAGCCTGCATGGCGGCGTACAGGCCCGGGTGGTCGATGCCGAAGCGTACGTGCGCATGCCAGTTGGCGCGCAGATCCTCGACGGGGTCGCCGGAGCCGTCGCCGGGTAGCTCGTTCCGGAGGTACACGGCGCAGCCGACGGTCGAGGCGGCGTCCAGCAGTCCCCGTTTGTCGCCGAAGAGCCGGTAGATCGTCGGCGCGTTGGTCTCTGCGGCGGCGCACACCGCCCTGGTCGAGACCGCCGACACGCCGCCTTCCACCAGCAGGCGCAGTACCGCGGCCAGGATCCGGTCGCGGACGCTGCCGGTGTTCTCCTCGGTCAGTTCGGGGTTCTCCACGCTCATGTAGCAACGCTATCACGTGCGTGCTATCTTCGCTCCGAACATCGCTAAGCAGATAACGCTATCAGCGCTAACGAGAGGTGATCACGACTATCGAGGCGCGCGCCGTCCCTTTCGACCGCTACGGCGGACGCGAAGTGCCATTCATGCAGCTCGGACAGGAGCACGCGCACGGCAAGACCGTCCCGATCCCCTGACCCGGCATCATGCGACCGCGACGATCCGAGGCCGAGGAGTCCATCCTCGCCGCCGACATGGAACTGCTCTCGCAGGTGGGCTACGACCGGATGTCGTTGGATCTGGTGGCGCGGCGCGGCAAGGCGAGCAAAGCGACGATCTACCGGCGCTGGACCGGAAAAGCCGACTTCGTGCGCTGCGCGATCACCCGGCAGACGGGGCAGGTCATCGAGCCGTCCGAGCCGACCGGCACACTGCGCGGCGACTTGCTGGAGCTGCTGCGCGCCGCGCGCGGGAGCGCGCTTGACGCGTACCGATTGGTCGCGGGCTTCCCGCCGGTCGCAGAGCTCTACGACGAGGTGGTTCGCGCGGCGCGCGAGCAGGTGGCCGGCGCGTGCCTGACCGGCCTGTGCTCCGTACTCGGGCGGCCCGATTACGGTGCACGGCTCGCTCCAGCACGGCAGGTCCGGCTCGCCGTGCTGGTCTGCGCGCGGACCGGGCCTTCACCCCGGACACCGCGGTGGAGGACGCCTTCCTGACCGAGACCGTCGATGAGGTGCTGGTCCCGCTCATCACCACCTGGCAACGTACTGACAAGGAGACACATCAGTGAATACATTCATCTGGATCGTCCAGGGCGTTCTCGCCGTGGTGTTCGCCGCGACCGCCATCATGAAACTGGCCATGCCCCGCGAGAAACTCATCACCGTGTTCGCCTGGGTCGAGCAGTTCCCCGACGCCACGGTCAAGGCCATCGGCGCGCTCGAACTACTCGTCGGCCTCGGCCTGATCCTCCCGTCCGCAGTGAACATCGCCCCCGGGCTGGTCCCCTGGGCGGCTGTCGGCGGACTGGCCTTGGCCCTCGGCGGGACAGCGGTCCACCTGCGCCGCTCCGAGGCTCCGATAGCCGCCGTCAACATCGTCTTCATCGCAGGCCTCGTGCTGATCGCCTGGGGACGCTTCGGCCCGCACCACTTCTGACCGGACCCGCACCGTCATGACCACCGTCACCGCCGCCTGTTCGTCGCCACCGCCGTCCTCAGCGCGGCGGCGGACCCACCCTCGAAGTGAGAAGACCTCGAATGCGCTGGGCGAGCAGCCTTTCCGGAACCCGCCCGCACGGAGTCGAGATCGCGTGGCTCGGGCCCGACGCGGATCCGAGGACTGGGACGATCCCATCGAGACCGCCAGGAGGTACTAAAATGATCAACAACGTCCAGAGGCCCGCACTGTCCCGGCGCAAGCTGCTGACCGGCGCCGCCGCCGGTGGCACTGCAGTAGCCACCTCGATGACCCTGCCCAGCACCGCGGCGTACGCCGTCGACGATCCGGCCACGGCGCTACGCGCCGGCGATGCCGAGCACGCCGCGGCGCTGTTCGCACCGGACGCTTCCCTCACCGGCCTGGTCTCCCACGTCCAGGTCGCCGGACCGCGCAGCATCGCCTCGTTCCTCGGCAACGCCGGCAGTCAGCTTCCGTTCGTCGGACCGGGCACCGCCGTGCGGCACGTGGTCGGCGCATTGCCGGCGGTGGCTACGAATGGACCGCCACCGGACAGGTGCCTCGCGGCGTGAACGTGATCGAGCCGGCCCCGTGGGGAAAGATCACCAACCTCATGTCGATCTGGGACGGCGCCCGGGCCAGCGACGATCGGCCTCTGCACATCGCCGCCGCGGCCCTCGAACGCTGAGAGAACGCCCCGGCCGGCACATCCCGCGACCGCGAGAAGCTGCGCACCCACCGGCCGACGTGCCGGGCGGTTTGACCGCCCGGCACCAAGCCTTTCGTAGGCATCGGGCGTCGGTGTGGTGCGGTGTGGCATGGGTCAGTCCGGACAACCCCCGCCGCATCCAAAAACGCCTCGGCTACCTCAGCCCCATCGAGTACGAGGAGAAGCACTACGCCGACCAGACGACGACCGAACAAGTGAACCTGAAACCACGTCAACCCGCCCTGACCAGCTAGTCAGCCCCTCCCACACAGCGGGGGAACCTCACAGCAGCGGTTCCAGCACCGCCCACTGGGCGTCCGTCAGATCTCCCCGAGCCATGGAACGTGATCATCGCATGACCTTGATCCACTTCTGAAACAGGTCCTAGCGAGCTGTGAACTGCTTGAGTGTGTCGACCCACGTCGGGTCGCTGTTCCCGTTGGTACCGCCTCCCCAGATCACGACGCCCTTGGTCGTTTTCCCGCAGGCCGCCAATTCGTATGACCACGAGTCCGGGGGCAGGTACTTGCCCCCCATGGTGTGGCCGTCGTACTGGGGCCAGAGGAACGGGTAGACGGGCACCTTCGGGTTGATCTGCTTTGCCTCGTCCAGGACGCGGTCAAGTCTTGCCTGCCATTTGTCCTGGTCCGGGGACGAGGAGTAGAGGTCCGGGAAGAAGGCGTCCTCGTGTTCGGCCAGGGTCCGGGCCAGCGGGTAGTAACGAGGCTGCGTGTTGTCGAGCAGACCCCAGAAGCCGACCTGTTTGCCCGGCGCGGCCTCGTGGGTCCACTGCAGCAGGGTGGTGAGCTTCTGGAAGTGCCGCTGTGCTTCGTCGGGCGTGCCCGAGAGGTAGAGCGTCTCATAGTCCAGGACGAGTGGCCCCGGTGTACCGAGATGCTGGCGGACCAGCTGCTCGTAGGCCGCCTGCGGGGGGAGGTCCAGCTCGGCCTTGGGGCCGCCGTACGGGCCTCCAGGGGAGGGCTGTCCGGCCAGGGCCGCGACGGCGGACCCGTAGATGAGGTCCGCCTTGACCGCCCCCGTCTGCTGGAGGTCGAGATCCGCGTAGAACGTCGTGTCGTAGACGGTGAAGCCCGCGGGAGCACGGCCGACGCCGTACGTGGCGGCCGGGGCGGGCGCGGCGGGGGTGTTCGCACTGCACGCAGTGAGAAGGAGCACGGCGATCGCGCCTGCCGTCGTTCGAATTCGCCGCCCACGACGGGCTCTGTTCCTGGGCATGTGTTCTCCCCCTTCTGGGCCGCCGGCCGTTGATGTCACGCGGATGCGCGGGTGACGACGGCCGTGCGCCATATCGTCGATCCCGGTGCGGCTCCATTCGGAGCCGCACCGGGGGCTGTTGCGGGAATCACCCGCGCAGGGGCCAGTCCGGGTGGTGCCGGTGCCGGGACCCGCGCGGGTGTGGTCAGGCGTTGTGCTTGGCGAGGAAGTCGGTGATGAGGTTCTGCCACTCCTCGGGGCGTTCGACCATGGGCAGGTGGCCGGTGGGGATCTCCGCGAGCTGGGCACCGGGGATGGTCTCGGCGAGGTGGCGGTGCAGGGCGGGCGGCACCAGGTGGTCGACGGTGGTCGAGATGACCAGGGTGGGCACGCGGAGGGCGGCGAGGTCGCCGCGGACGTCGATCCGGGTGGCGAGTTCGGCGTGCTCGACGGTGCCGTCCGCGATGTCGGCGGCGGCGTAGGTGATGACCTCCTCCAGCTGCTCGGCGGGCATGGCCTCCAGGGCCTGGGAGCTGAGGGCGTGCGGGAACAGGAACTCGCTGACCAGGCGACGGTCGCCGGTGGCGGCGAGCTTGCCCCACACCCGGATGGTCAGGGCCTGCTGGTTGTTGGGATGCGCCATGGTGGCGGTCAGGACGAGCGCGGTGACCCGCTCGGGGTGGCGGGCGGCGGCACGGATCGCGACCGGCCCGCCGAGCGAGTAACCGTGCAGGGCGAACGTCTCCAGGCCCTCGGTGACGGCTGCGGCGACCAGCTGGTCGGCCATCTCGTCGATGTCCAGGGGGGTGGTGGAGCGGGGGGTCTCGCCGCTGCCGGGGTAGTCGACGCCGACGACGGTGTGATGGGCGGCCAGGCCTTCCAGGATCGGGCCGTAGGTGTTGCTGACGCTGCTGCCGGCGCCGTGGGCGAGGACCAGGCCCGGGCCGGAACCCAGGACGGTGCGGGCGTAGGTCGGCTCGGGAAGGGTGCGCTCGGACATGGGGCTTCCTTTGCGGTTGAGGTGTGGCGAGGTGGTTCAGGGTGTGCGCTGTCGGGACCAGGAGCGGAGCTGCTCCAGGGCGGGCAACAGGGCCCGGCTGTCCGGGGTGAGGGTGTAGCTGGCGGGCCCGGGCGGGAGCCGGTCGTGGGTGACGAGTCCGGCGTCGAGGAGTTCGCGCAGCCGGTCGGCGAGCATCTTGGTGCTGATGCTGCAGATGGCGGTGCGCAGTTCGCCGAAGCGGGCGGGCCGGGTGGCCAGGGTGTGGAGGATGAGGCCGTTCCACCTACGGCCGAGGACCTCGAACGCGGCGGCCAGGTCCGCGTCCGCCACGAGCGGTGTCGTGTGGGGATGCTGGCGAGTGCCATCGCGTTCGGCCTTTGCGTCGTACCGGTTGAGCTCGTTGGGGGTGGGGGCCGCAGCCGACTGAGGCGCGGGGCCGGCTGCGACCCGGGGGCCGACTCGCCCTTCCGACGATTGCGAGGCGGCGGTCTCGGGCTCAGGGCACCAGGACGGCCTTGCCCTGGTTGCGGTGGGCTTCCAGGTCGGCGTGGGCCTGGGCGGCCTGCGCGAGGGGGTAGGTGCGCCAGATCGGCACGGTGAGCCTCCCGGCGGCGGCCAGCTGCACCAGCTCCGGCAGCACCTGACCGCTCGGGTCGGGAGCGCCGACGCTGAAACGCACGCCATGCTGCTGGGCGGACATGTCAGCGATGGTGATCACCTTGGCCGCATCGCCGGTCAGGGCGACGGAGTCGGCGAGCACCCCGGCGCCGGAGGCGTCGAACACGAAGTCCACCCCGTCCGGTGCGGTGGCCTTCACCCGCTCCGGCCAACCGTCGCCGTAGCGCACGGCGGTGGCGCCGAGCGCGGTGACGCGCTCGATGTCCTTCTCGCCGACCGTGCCGACGACGGTGATGCCGCGGGCGACGGCCAGCTGCACCGCGATGAAGCCGACACTGCCGGCCGCGCCGTGGATCAGCAGAGTCTGGCCCGCCTCGACGCCGAGCTGACCGAGGACCCGGTGCGCGGTCTGGCCGACCGTGACCAGCGAGGCGGCGACCTCCCACGACAGGGCCGCGGGCTTGGCCACCGGACGCTCCAGCAGCGCGTACTCGGCGTAGCTGCCGCCGAGGGTGGCACCGAGGACCTCACCGCCCACCGTCACGTCGGCTCCCTCGCCGACGGCGTCGACGACACCGGCCGCGTCCAGCCCAGGCGTGACCGGGAAGCGCGCGGGGACGGCCTTGGCCATCAGGCCGGAGCGGATCTTCAGGTCGAGCGGGTTCACCGAGGCGGCCCGCACCCGGATCCGGACCTGGCCCGGGCCCGGCTCGGGCGGGGTGACCTCGGTCGGCCGCAGCACCTCGGGCGCTCCGTACTCGGAGAAGGTGATCGCAGTGGACATCGGGAACTCCTAGGTAGGACAGGGTGGAGGAAGGTGCGCGCTGTGACTCACCCTGTGGCCGGGAAGGCGGCCGCGTTGGTGGCCGGGCCGGTCAGGCGGTGAGGGTGGGGTAGTCGGTGAGGGTGGGGTAGTCGGTGTAGCCGCGGTGGTCGCCGCCGTAGAAGGTCGACTGGTCCGGGGTGTTGAACGGGCCGCCGGCGGCCAGGCGGGCCGGCAGGTCGGGGTTGGCCAGGAACAGCGCCCCGTAGGCGACCATGTCCGCCGTGCCGTCCTCGACCAGCGTCAGCGCCTCGGGCCCGGTGACGGCGGGGTAGGTGAACGGGTTGAGGACGAACGTGCCGGGCCAGGCCTTGCGCAGCCGTGCGGTCAGGTCGCGGTCCGGGCCTTCCATCAGGTGCAGGTAGGCCAGGTCCAGCCCGGCGAGCCGCTCGATCAGTGCCTCGTAGGTCTCGGCCGGCTGGGGCTCGGCGATGTCGTTGTACGGGTTGCCGGGTGAGATCCGCAGGCCCACCCGGTCACTGCCGATCGCCTCGGCCACTGCGGTGGCCACCTCGACGGCGAAGCCGATCCGGCCCTCGACGTCGCCGCCCCAGGCGTCGGTGCGCAGGTTGGTGTTCGGCGCGAGGAACTGGTGGACCAGGTAGCCGTTGGCGCCGTGGATCTCCACACCGTCGAACCCGGCCTCGATCGCGTGGTGGGCCGCGTCGGCGAAATCCGCGATCGTCTGGCGGATCTCCGCCTCGCTCAGTTCCTTCGGCGTCACATAGTCCTTCGGGCCCTCGTGGGTGAAGACCTGGCCCTTGGCCGCGACCGGCGAGGGCGCCACCGGTACCAGAGCGTCGGGCAGCAGGCTCGGGTGGCCGATCCGCCCGGTGTGCATCAGCTGCGCGAAGATCACCCCGCCCTCGCGGTGCACCGCGTCGGTCACCCGCCGCCACGCCGCCACCTGCCCTGCCGTGTGCAGGCCGGGGGTGTCGGGGTAGCCCTGGCCGACCGGCGACGGCTGGATCCCCTCCGTGATGATCAGCCCTGCCGCAGCGCGCTGCGCGTAGTAGGTCGCCATCAGCTCGGTCGGCTCCGCGCCGGGTCCGTAGGCGCGGCTGCGGGTCATCGGCGCCATGGCGATGCGGTTGGCCAGACGCTTGCCGCCCAGGTTGATCGGATCGAACGCAGTGGTCACGTGCTCAAGCCCTTCGAACGTGGTCGAGATGGCGGAGATGCCCCTTGTCGGTGTCCGCCGCAACCTCAATCGGATTACCTGTTCGAACAGTAAACTTCGAAGGTGCATTTCAGCAAACAACCGTGACGCCCGCCACAAAGCCCCGAGTACCGCCAGGTCTGACCTCAGCAGTCCGTCCGGCTGGCGGCCCTTCGGGCGGCAGGACGGCGCGGATCACGATGAGGGTGAGAGGTATCCTGTTCGAGCAATATTCACGAAGGCAGAGGAGAGCCAGACCATGACGGAGTCCGCAGCCAGCGCCGACGGCCGGTGTCCGGCCCCGGTGAACGGGGACATCCCTCTGCCCTCAGCCGCCAGTGGAGGACCGATCAGCCACGCGATCTTCCGGGTGGCCCGCACCCACCGCATGATCGCCGGACACCTCCTGCGCCGCGTGGGCCTGCACCCCGGCCAGGAACTGGTGATGATGCAGCTGTGGGAGCTCGGGCCTCAGCGGCAGGTCGACCTCGTCCGCCTGCTCGACTCCGACGCCGCCACCATGACCCGCACCATCCGACGCCTGGAGCACGCCGGCTTCGTGCGCCGCTCCCCGTGCCCCGACGACAAACGCGCCTCCCTCATCGAGGCCACCACCGCCAGCCACGCACTGCGCAAGGAAGTCGAGCAGCTCTGGCGCCAGCTCGAGGACGCCACCGTCGGCAACAGCACCGACGACGAGAAGGCCACCGTCCTGCACGCCCTGGAGGACATCGAGAACCGACTCACCCGCACCGCCGCCCAGCTCGGCACCTGACCGTGCCCAGTGCCCCAAGGACGCGGCATCCACGCCGAGGTCATGCAACAGCCCGTCCCAACCCGTTCTGCCGGTGACCCGCAGGGGGCGAGGAGGATGAGCTACTTCTCTCCGTGGCTCGCACGCGCGCTCGGCGCCGGGCATCCGCCGCATCCGCGCGGGCCTGCTTCGCTGCCCTCTCGGCCAGGCGCGCGGGGCAGAACTCCTCCTCCGTCCGGTGGTTCACCCCCCGGCGCAGCTTGCGGCCAGTGGGCCAGCGGGAGCCGAGGGCGTGGCGGCTTACGGTTCTGGGAGGCACGTTCAGGAGAGCCGCGAGCAGGAGGATCATCCCGCCGGGTGAGCAGCTCCGCCACCGGGCGGTTGCCCCAGCTGCCAGCGGAGTGGGCTGTCGCCAGTTTCTGAAATTCAAGAACCGTTGAGAGGGTGGTATGTGACGTGATGTCGCTTCTGTCAACATCGGATCGTGTGGGACTGCAGCATCCGTGCTGACCAGAGGGCTGAGCCGTGCTGGAGTCGAGAGCACCGAGCACTGCACAGAAAACCGATGTCGCCGTCCTCGGAAGGGCAATAGCTGATCGCACAATCCCACTGTCGCCGGGGCTCGTCACGTGGGTGTCCATGCCGTATCTGACGTTGGCGCTGCCCGGCTCACCCCGAGCTGGAGCATAATCAGGTGAGCTTGGATCGGCAGGCTGGCAGGATGCCGGGGTGGACGAGATCATCCGCGCCGCGGGCGCGCTGCTGGGCCAGTCTCTCCGGTACCCCGTCGATCTCGGCGGCAGCTCGCGGAGCACCGTGCTGCGCTGCCGGACCGCCACCGGCGGCAGCGTGATCGTCAAGGCGTTCGCTGATGATCCTGAAGCACGGCGCGCATACACCGGCGAGACGGCCGGGCTCTCGCTCGGCCTCGCCGGACCGGAGCTGCTCGCCGCGGACATTGAGCGACGGTTGCTGGTGATGGCGGACCTGGGGGACGTGCCCACCCTGGCGGACCTGCTGCTGGGCACTGATCCGAAGGCCGCCGAGCGCGGCCTGCTGGAGTGGGCTCGCGGCCTGGGCCGGCTGGCGGCCTGTTCAGTGCAGCGGCGCGCCGAGTTCGCGGCGCTCTGGCAGCACCACGGGCAGGGCCTGCCGAGCTGGGAGGACGAGCCGTGGCAGCGGCAGAACGTCGACGCCTTCCTCGACCTGCTCACCGAGTGCGGCTTGACTGCCCCACCCGGGCTGGCCGACGAGCTCACCGCGGTCGGCACCGCCGGCGGCGAGCGATACCCCGGCTTTACCCCGGGGGACACCTGCCCCGACAACAACCTGATCACCCCAGAAGGCCTGCGGCTGATCGACTTCGAGGCAGCCGGCTATCAGTCGGTCTTCCTGACCGCCGCCTACTGTCGGATGCCGTTCTCCAGCTGCTGGTGCGTCTACCAGTTGCCGGCCGACCTAGCCCAGCGGATCGAGGAGTGCTACCAGTTCGAGGTGGTGACGCAGTATCCGGACCTAGCCGAGGAGGAGCTCTGGCAGGCCGGGATGGCACAGGCGGTGGTGGTCTGGACGGTCGACACGACGCTGCGCCTACTGCGCCGCGCGCTGCCCCAGGACGGTCGGATGCACCGCACCCGCCGACCGGTGCCCACCCGTCGTCAGGTGCTGCGACACCGCTGGACAAGCGCGCTCCAGCTGACGGGGTATCCGGCCTTCACCTCGACCATGCGGCTACTGCTCTCCGAGCTTGCCGCGGGGTGGGATGTGCCCGAGCTGCCCGGCTACCCAGCGTTCCGCGCAGGCGCCGGACCCGAGGCCGTCCAGACGGTCAATTCCAGGGGACCTGAGACGGCGGGTGGGTGAAGTCGATGCCCGTGTCGCCATTTCGGTTGGGGCAAGCGGCCTGGTCACGGGCTCGCTGGGCAGCTATGGCCGTGGCCGGGTGAACAATCCCTGCTCGGTCTCGACCAGGATCCCGCGTTCGACCAGCCGCTTGAGCTTCAGGCGGACGTTGTTGACGTTGCTTGGCGCGATCTCCACGTCCATCGCCTCGCATACCGCCCGTGCCCGCAACGGTGCGTCGGCTGCGGCGAACACCGCCATGATCTGCCGGTAGGCCGGATGGTCCGGCAGCTTCGCGGGCGGCGGCGCGGGCGGCAGCGGATCGGGCAGCTCCAGCAGCGTCTTACGGGTGATCCGGATCTCCTCGGCGGCCTTGTCGAACCCGTCCAGCAGCGCGGTCAGCTCCGCGATCTTCTCCCGGAGCGCCTCAGCTTGCGCGGCGAGCTCCTGCTCCCGCTCCTCCAGCCGCACCAGCACCGCCCCCAAGGTCAGCTCCCCGCCGGTCATGCGCCGCGCCAGGTAGGGGCGGAGGTCCCGGTGAGCATCCTCGACATCCGGTCGCTTATGGCCCAGTACACCCTCGACTCGGCCGAGGCCGGCCGATGCTCGTAGTCGCGCGCCAGCCTGCGGTGCAGCATCAGGACCCCATTCGCCTGCTCCACCACCCATCGCTTGGGCCGCCGGGGTTGCGCTTCACGACTTCGACCTCGATGCCCACCTCCGCCCCGTGGTCCTTGACAGTGCTCTTGAACCCCTGGTCCGCCAGGGCCTTCTTCACGGTGCCCGGCTCGGTGCCGGCGACCACCTTGTCCAGCAGCGCGGTGCCGATGACGTTGTCGTGGACCGAGGCGGCCAGCACCACCACAGCGATCACCAGGCCCAGCACGTCAACGGCCAGTCCCCGCTTACGCCCCGGCACCTTCTTGCTCGCGTCCCGTCCGGTGGTGTCGGCCGGGACTCCGGCGGCGGCGTGCAGGCTCTGGGTGTCGAGCACCACCAGGCTGGGGCCGGCTGATCGGCCCCTGCTTTCCCGCGCCTGCCAGCGCAGCAGGTCGTGGATGGTCTGGTCGGTGCCGTCGTCGCGCCACTTGTAGAAGTAGTACTTCACCGCGCCGGCGGGCGGCAGGTCGTGGGGGAGGTAGTCCCACTGGCAGCCGGTGCGGGACTGGTACAGCAGGGCGTTGACGATCTCCCGCATGTCGTAGTTGCCCTGGTGGCCGCTGACCGAGCGGTGCCGGGCCTTCCAGGAGGTGATCACGGGCTCGATCAGGGCCCAGCGCTCGTCGGATAAGTCGCTCTTGTAGGACGGGCGGTCGCTCACGGGGGACACTCCGGCACGGCCGGGCCCTCTGGTCAGCGCGGATGCTGCAGTCCCCCACGATCCGGTGACGACAGATGCGACATCACGCCACATACTGCCCTCTTAGCTCGCCAGCCGCTCTCCAAGGAGTCCTACTGGGTGGACCTGTCCTTCCACCCGGCTTTGGCGCACTCTGCGACGATGGCCTGGAGGGCGTCATTGTTGATGCGCGCGATGACATCCGGCGGGGTCGTGATCCGCTCGGCGTTCTTCCTGATGCCGACGTTGTCGGCAAGCGGCCTGTCCGCGGCGAGGGCCGTGATGTCTCCCTGCGCGGCTTCCCCACAGATTTTTCGGTCACCATCGCTCAGCGCTGCCAGGTCGGACGAAGAACAGCCCACCGACACCATGACGGTGCAGACGGCGATGACGGCGGCGGCGGTGGTCCGCACTGATGAGGATGACATGAATACCTCCTGTGAGCAGTGGGATGGGGCCGATGGCGACGACAGAACCTGGGATGCGCCCGCAGCCGATGCGTCGGGCGCGAGGGGCCCCGCTGCCACCCAGCAGCGGAACACTGCGAGGATGCCGCGCTTCAGAGCCGCGGGGCGTCAATCGCTCGACTGAGATGTCCGTAAACCCTGGCTGTACGACGCGGGGCCGAGGCCAAATCCCTGCCGAAGTCCGTGCCCGGGTACTCCGTAAGCCTGGGGCGCCGCACGCTGCGTCCGTCCGCCTGCTGTTCGGGGCTGACGGGGGGCGTGACTGTCGGCAACGGGTGAAACGAGGACCACGGACAGCGGATCAAAAGCGGGTCACTTCGTGATCTCTTGATCATCCTGACTTCATGGGTAGCGGGA
>NZ_JBHWDU010000082.1:0-38480 GCF_042734825.1 Kitasatospora sp. NPDC059648
GCCGCGGACAGCGCGGTCGTGGTGACGACGGTGGACAGGGCGACACCCTCGCGCCGGGCCAGGTGCGGCAGCAGCATCGAGGTCGCGTAGTTGCCCGCGCCGACGAAGGCCAGCCGCACGGGCGACCCGGAGGGCCTGGCCGGGGCGGACGCGGTGGCGGCGCGGCGCACCACGGGCACCGTCACCGCCGGGGCCTGCGCCGTCTCCTCCCCCACCTGCCCGGGGTAGCGGAACAGCACCGCGACGGCCTTCAACTCGCCTGCCTCCAGCCGCCGGTACGTCTCGACGGCGTCGTCGAAGCCGGCGACGTGGGAGATCAGCGGTTCCACGTCGACCCGGCCGCGGGCGGCGAGGTCGAGGAAGCAGGCCAGGTTGCGGCGCTCGGTCCAGCGCACGTAGCCGATCGGGTAGTCCCGCCCGTCGAGCTCGTACTCCGGGTCGTAGCGCCCGGGGCCGTAGGAGCGGGAGAAGCGGACGTCGAGCTCCTTCTCGTAGTACGCGTTCCACGGCAGGTCCAGGCGGCACTTGCCGATGTCGACGACCCGGCCGCGGTCCCGGGCCAGGCGGGCGGCCAGCTCGACGGGCTGGTTGCTGCCGCCGCCGGCGGCCAGGTACACCTGGTCGACGCCGTGACCGCCGGTCAGCTCGGCGACGGCGTTCTCCACGGCCGCGGCCCCTGGGTCGCCGCAGGCCACCGCGCCCAGCCGCTCGGCCAGTTCGCAGCGCACCGGGTCGGGGTCGGCCCCGACGACCCGCACCCCGGCGGCGGCGAGGAGCTGCACCACCAGCTGCCCGATCAGGCCCAGGCCGATGACCAGCGCCACCTCGCCGAGCTGCGGCTCGCCCTGGCGCACGCCCTGCAGGGCGATCGACCCGACGGTGCCGAAGGCCGCGTGCCGCGGCGCGAGGCCGTCCGGCACCGGGGCATAGAGGTTCCTCGGCACCCAGTTCACCTCGGCGTGCAGCGCGTGCTCGTTGCCCGCGCAGGCCACCAGGTCGCCGACCTTCACGTCGTCGATCCCGGCGCCGACCTGCTCGACCACCCCGCACAGCGAGTAGCCCAGCGGCGTGTAGGAGTCCAGCTTGCCCATCACCTTGCGGTAGGTGGCGGGCAGTCCGTTGACGGCGACGCTCTGCACGACCTTGGCCACCTGGTCCGGCCGGGAGCGGGCCTTGCCCAGCATCGACATGCCAGCCTCGGACACCTTCATCAGCTCGGTGCCGGTGGAGATCAGCGAGAAGGCGCTGCGCACCAGCACCCCGCCCGGCTTGCACCCCGGCACCGGTACGTCGAGCACCGACAGTTCGCCGCTCTTGTAGTTCTGCACAACCTGTTTCACCGGAAGTCCCCTCGCTTCTGAGCCGTCGACTGAGCCCTGCTAGGTCGTGCTGCGGCCGGAGCCGGAGGTCGCACCGCGGTACCAGTGCTCAAGCGTCAGCACGTGCCACAGGTGCTTGGAGAAGTCCCGCTGCCCGGCGGCGTCCTCGGCGGCCAGCCGCGCCAGCGCGTCGCGGCGCAGGAATCCGGACCGCACCAGCTCGCCGTCGTTGATCACCTCGCGCACCAGCGGTGCCAGGTCCCGGCTCATCCAGGCCCGCAGCGGGGCGCTGAACAGGCCCTTGGGCCGGTACACGATCTCCCGGGGCAGGACCGAGGTGGCCGCCTCCTTGAGCACGGCCTTGCCCTGCCGTCCGACGATCTTGCGGTCGCCGGGGACGGCGAACGCCGCCCTGACCACTTCCACGTCCACGTACGGCACCCGCACCTCGGTGGACGCGGCCATGCTGGAGCGGTCGGTGTAGGCGAGGTTGAGGCCCGGCAGGAACATCCGGGCGTCGCCCAGGCACATGCGGTTGACGAAGTCGTCCAGGTCGTTGTCCCGGTAGACGTCCGCGTGCTCGGTCAGCACGTCCTCGACCGCGCCGGCCAGGTCCGGATCGACCAGGGCCAGCAATTCCTCCCGGTCGTACATGGTGTAGCTGCGCCGGAACGCGGTCTCCTCCGGCAGGTCGGCGAAGGAGAGGAAGCGCTTGGCGAACCGCACCGAGCGCAGGCCCCGGTTGGCGGTGGCGACCGGCAGCCGGTCCACGGCGGCGGACAGGCCGCGCCGCAGCGGCCGCGGGATGCGCTGGTAGCGCAGCGCGAGGCGGTTGGCCAGGTGCCTGCGGTAGCCGGCGAACAGCTCGTCGGCGCCCATCCCCGAGAGCAGCACCTTGACCCCGGCCTCCCGGGCGGCCGAGCAGATCAGGAAGGTGTTGATCGCGGCCGGGTCGCCGATCGGCTCGTCCAGGTGGTACGTCATCCGCGGCAGCAGGTCGAGCACGTCCGGGGCGATCTCGATCTCGTGCAGGTCGACGCCGAACCGCTCGGCGACCCGCCGGGCGTAGCGCAGGTCGTCCGGCATCGCCTCGAACCTGGCGTCCTCGGCACGGAAGCCGATGGTGTAGGCGGAGATCCCCGGGTGGTCGCGGGCGGCAAGCGCGGTCAGGTAGCTGGAGTCCAGGCCGCCGGAGAGGAAGGTCGCCACCGGGACGTCGGACAGCAGGTGACGCCGCGTCGACTCCTCGACGACGGCGGCGAGGTCCGGCAGCTCGCCGGCCCGGGCCCGCTCCCGGCCCTCGGCGGCGACCTCCCGCAGGTGCCAGTACCTGCCGCGCTCCACCCGGCCGTCGGGCCGGCAGCGCAGCCAGCTGCCCGGTGGCAGCTTCTCCGCCTCGCGGAACGCGCAGCGCGAGTCCGGCACCCAGTAGTACAGCAGGGAGGCCACCAGTGCCGCCGGGTCCACCTCCAGGGAACCACCGGTGGCGGCGGCCAGCGCCTTGAGCTCGGAGGCGAACACCAGGCCCTCGCCGCGCCGGACCAGGAAGAGCGGCTTGATGCCGAGTTGGTCGCGGGCGAGCACCAGCTCGCCGGTGCGCTCGTCGAAGATCCCGAACGCGAACATCCCGCGCAGCCGGGGCAGGCAGTCCGTGCCCCAGCGCCGCCAGGCCTCCAGCAGCACCTCGGTGTCGGAGGTGCCGCGGAAGCGCACCCCGGCGGCCGTCAGTTCGGCGCGCAGCTCGGGCGCGTTGTACAGCTCGCCGTTGTACGTCAGGACGAGGCCGTCCGAGGCCATCGGCTGGGCGCCGGTCCCGGTCAGGTCGATGATGGCCAGCCGGCGGTGCCCCAGGTGCACCTCGCCGTCACCGAGGGAGTGGCTGTACCGGCCCGCCCCGTCCGGGCCGCGGTGGGCGAGGGTGTCGGTGAGCAGGTCGGTCACGGCCTTCCCGTCCGGCCATCGGTACGTGCCCGCGATGCCGCAC
Organism: Kitasatospora sp. NPDC059648; assembly: GCF_042734825.1. Lineage (NCBI taxonomy): Bacteria > Bacillati > Actinomycetota > Actinomycetes > Kitasatosporales > Streptomycetaceae > Kitasatospora > Kitasatospora sp. NPDC059648. The sequence continues at coordinate 3,304 of NZ_JBHWDU010000082.1, forward strand.
ATGTCCTACCTCGCCTCCTGGTCGCTGTCCGGGACCCGTGCGGTCCACATCGGTGGTCGTTCCGTGCGCCGCCGGCCCGTCCGGTACTGCCGGACCTGCGGCCCGTTCCGGCCGCGCAGCGCGGTGTGCGGGCCGTCCCACAGGGTGCCGTCGGTCCGGTCCCGGGGGTCGGGGTCGATCAGGACCACCCCGAGCACCGGGATGCGCTGGTCGGCGAGCTGGCGCGCCACGGTGTGCAGCCAGGCGGCGCTGCCGTGCCCGGCGCGCACCACGAGGACGGTCCGGGTGCCGAGGTGGCGAAGGTCGGTCCAGGCCGTGCCGGGCGCCACCGAGCCGACGCCGAGCCGGCGTTGCCCGGGCGGCAGGGCCGGGGCGCGCTCGCCGACGACGACGGTCGGGTCCTCCGGTCCCGGTCGGCGCCGGGAGAGTTGGGAGCCGGGCAGGCCGTCGACGACGACCACCGGCCCCTCCTCGGCCAGTGCCCCGGCGAGGTCCAGGGCGATCGCGGCGGCGCTGTGCGCGCAGCCCAGTTCCAGCAGCGACACCGCCTCCTCGGAGCCCCGCACGGTGCGGGCCAGGGTGGTGGTGAGCCTCGCCCGGGCCGCCCGGGTCCGCCGCGGCCCGCGGCGGACGGCCCGGCGGCGGGGCACCCGGCGCAGCTCCGCGATCACGGAGGCGCCGAGGTTCGCCGCGATCTCCCGGCGCAGCACGGGCCGGTCCGCCACCACGGCGCCGACGGCGGCCACAGCGATGCCGAGGACGAGCCCGAGGACGAGCCCGATCGCGGCGTCGGTGGCGGCGGCCGTGGGCAGGGAGTGCCGCACCGCGCGCGGGGCGTCCACGATCTGCGTGCCGGCGACCAGCCGGGGCGTGCCGACCTGGGCCTCCGCCGCGCGTTGGCCGAAGTCGGTGATGCGGGAGGTGAGTTCGGCCCGGCTGGCGTAGAGCGACTCCAGGTTCGCGGACGCGTTCGGCCCGGTCTGCTTCGGGGCGTCTCCGATCGACCGGTTGACCTGGGCGAGTTGCTCCCGCAGCCGGTCGCGCTGGTCGAGCAGGGCCTTGGCCTCCGCGTCCGCGGCGTCCTTGATCCGCTTCACGTGGTCCGCGACGAAGGCGTCGGCCAGCGCCTCGGCCCGGGCCACCGCTTCCGCTTCGCTGCGGCCGGTCACGGTGATCTGCAGCAGGTTGTTGGTCAGGCCCGTCCCCCCGTAGGCCCGCATGAAGTCCTCCGGTCTGTCCGGGGAGCCGAGGGACCTGAGGGCCTGGTCGGCGATCCCCGTGGTCTGGAGCAGGGCGACGTCGGTGCGGATCAGCGTTCCGGGGTCGTTCGGCTGGTCCGCCTGGTGGGCGACCAGCACCTTGGTCACCGCGGTCGGCGGCGGCGGCCGCAGGACCGCCACGGCCGCGCCGAGCAGCAGCCCGGCCAGTGCCAGGCTGCACCACAGGCGGCGGCGCCTGCGCACGGCGACCACCAGTGCCTGGAGGTCCAGCAGCGGCGCGGCCGACGGCTCCGAAGCCGTACTCGTCGTCATCCCGCGCCTCTCCCCGCGTCGTCTCCGACCGCGAGCGCGGGTTCGACGGCCGCCGGCGCCGGTCCGTCGCCGTCCGGTCGACGGCCCCGGGGCCGCGCCGGGCGGTCCCGGACCGGTCCCGCGACGACGGTTCCGACGAGTTCCTGCCCGGCGTCCGCACACGCCGCGGCGAATTCGGCGAGCTCCTCCGCCGTCCAGTCGCCCGCGCTGAGCACGACCAGCGCGCCGGCCTCGTCCTCGCGGTCCGGCACCAGCGGCCGGGCCACCGGGACCCCCACCACCCGCAGCCGCGGCTCGCTCCCCGCCTCGGCGGCGAGCTGCCCGGCGGCCCGGCGGGCCGTCTCGTCGCCGTCCGGGAAGAGCACCAACAGCTGCCGGGCCTCCGGCAGCTGGTCCCGCAGCCGGGAGCACACCCTCCGGTGGCGGAGCCGCCTGCTCACCTCGTCGCCGGAGGACCGCGGGGCCGGCAGGTCCCACCGGACGTCGAGGCCCAGCAGCCGACGGGCCAGCGCCCGCGGGCCACCGCCCCGCGCCCGGTGCGCGCTCCGTTCCCCGGGGACGTCGACGGTGCCGAGCAGCGCCGAGCCGAGCGCCGCGGCGATCTCGGGCCCGGTGCGCAGCCGCCGGCTCGTCCGGGCCGCGGCGAGGTGGCCGACGACCGCGAGCAGGAAGAACGACAGCGCCCCGGCGCCCACGAGTTGGGTCCGCGTCGGCGGCGCCTCGCCGGACGGGCGGGGCGCCGATCCCATGACGACCATGTTGGCCTTGTTGGCGGCCGGGTCGACCTGGTCCAGCTTCTTGATGGCGTCCTGGAGCGTGGTGCGCAGCTTCTCCAGTTCGGTGCGGGTCTGCACGCTCTCCACGGTCTGCCCCGGATCGGCTGCCGCGGCGAGGTCGGTGATGCGGCGGCTGGCCTGCACCACCAGCTGCCGCAGCGCCTCGGGCTGCGCCGCCTCGGGGTCGGCGCTGTCGCCCGCGATCCGCCCGGCGAAGGTGACGAACTGCTGGGCCACCTGGTCGGAGAGCTGCTGGGCGCGCTCCGGGGTGTCGGCCGTGCCCGAGATCTTGATGATGTTCCCGTCCGCGGCCGTGGCGCTCACCCGGTCCCGCAGCGAGCTGCCGCTGACCCCGGCCCAGCCGAGCGTGGCGGCCGCCCGGTCGACCACCACCGAACTGGTCGCGATCTCCGCCTGGGTCAGCAGTTCGCGGTCCTGCCACACCCCGGGCAGCAGGACCGACGCCGACGCCGTGTAGCTCGGCGGGAACAGCAGCGAGCTGCCGTAGCCGACGAGCGCACCCAGCACGGCGAGGACGGCGAGCAGCCGCCAGCGCCGGCGCAGGATCCGGCCGATCGTGACCAGGCGTACCGTGTCGTCGCTCAACGGCGCGGCCCTGGGCGGCAGGCGGCGGCGTAGGCGGCGAGCAGCGAGCGCTGGGAGTTGCGCCAGGCGAGCGGCCCGTTGATCCGCTCCTGGCCGAGCTTGCCCATCCAGGCCCGCCGCTCCGGATCGTCCATCAGTTCCGCGATCAGCCGGGCGAACTCCCCCTCGTCGTTCGCGGGCGCGTAGACGGCTGCGTCCCCGGCGGACACCCGCGCCTCCCGCAGGTCGAAGGAGACGACGGGCCGGCCCATCACCATGTACTCCAGGACCTTGTTCATGGTCGACACGTCGTTGAGCGGGTTGCGCGGGTCCGGGGAAAGGCACACGTCCGCGGTGGACAGGTAGCGCACCAGGTCGGCGTCCGGGACGCGGCCGGTGAACTGCACCTGCTCGGAGAGCCCGAGCCGCCGCGACAGTTCCACCATCGCGTCGAAGGTGTCGCCGCCGCCGACGAACACCGCGTGCCAGTCGCTGCGCCCGTGCTCGTCCCGCAGCTTCGCCAGGGAGCGCAGGGCGTAGTCCACGCCGTCCTGCGGTCCCATGACGCCGAGGTAGCACAGCAGATGGGGCTTGCCGCGCTTCAGCTCCGGCTCGGGCGGCACCGGCCGGAACCGCTCGGTGTCGGGCGCGCTGCGGACCACGAAGACGTCCTCGGGCCGCCGGCCGCCGCGGCTGAGCGCGACGTCGCGGTAGCTCTCGTTGGTGGCGAGCACGACGTCCGCGGCCCGGTAGGTCCACCGTTCCAGCGCGCACACGGTGCGGAAGAGCAGGTCCTCGCCGCGGTCGAAGCGGGAGAGGTACAGCTCGGGCACCAGGTCGTGCTGGTCGAACACGAACCGCGCGCCGCGCCGCTTCAGCCACAGGGCGGGCAGGAACAGCAGGTCCGGCGGGTTGCAGGCGTGGACCACGTCGACCGGCCCGACCCTGCGGGCCAGCCGGGCGGTGTGCCACAGCGCCGATCCGTACTCCTGGAGGTAGCCGGCCGGGCCCCCGGTGGCTGCGCGCAGGGGGTAGCGGTGGATCCGCACACCGTCGATCACCGCCTCCGGTTCGGTGTCCCGCTTGCTCCCGCGCGGGCAGATGACGTCGACCGTCCAGCCGGCGTCGCGCAGCGTCGTGCACTCCTGCCACACCCGACGGTCGAACGGCACGGACAGGTTCTCCACCAGGATCAGCGCGCGACGGTTCCGCCCGTCGCGGCCGACCGCGTCACTGGCCGATGCGTCACTGGCCGACGTGTCACTGACCGACACGTCACCGGACGGTGCGTCACTGAACGATGCGTCACCAAGCAAGGCCCGCGTACCCCGGTTCGGCCCGGCGCGCGTCGGCGTCGGGGAGGTGGACGAGATCGACGATCACCGGGCCGCCGCCGGGCGGCAGGGCCGACAGCACGGCCGGGTCCCTGGTCCCGACCACGCACACCTCGGCGTGGTCGAGCACCTCGCCGACGGACTGCGCGAGCAGCTGGGCGAGGTGGGGCAGCCGGGTCTCGATGTACTCGCGGTTGGCGCCGAGCAGCCGGGAGAGGTTCACGTTGGGGTCGTAGATCCGCAGCTCGTAGCCCTTGCCGAAGAGACGCTCGGCCAGTTCGACGAGCGGGCTCTCCCGGAGGTCGTCGGTGCCGGGCTTGAAGGACAGGCCGAACAGGCCCACCCGGCGCTTGCCGGTGCGCTCGACCAGCTCCACCGCGCGCTGGAGGTGGTCGGAGTTGGAGGGCAGCACGTGGGACAGGATGGGCACCGAGACGTCGGCGCGCCGCGCCGCGTGGACCAGGCTGCGCAGGTCCTTGGGCAGGCACGAACCGCCGAAGGCGAAGCCGGGCCGCAGATAGGCCGGGCTGATGTTCAGCTTGCGGTCGGCCAGGAAGACGTCCATCACCTGGTGCGAGTCGACCCCGAGCGCCCGGCAGACCGCGCCCAGCTCGTTCGCGAAGCCGATCTTGAGGCCGTGGAACGCGTTGTCCGCGTACTTGATCGCCTCGGCCGTCGGCACCGGCACCCGGAACACCTCGCCGGGCAGCCCCTCGTACAGGGCCGCGACCACGTCACCGCTGGCCGGGTCGAGTTCGCCGATGACGGTCTTGGGCGGGTCGAAGAAGTCCCGCACGCTGGTGCCCTCGCGCAGGAACTCCGGGTTGACCGCGACCCCGAAGTCCGCGCCGGCGGCGCCGCCGGCGTGCTTCTCCAGGATCGGCACCAGCAGGTTCAGGCAGGTGCCCGGGAGCATGGTGCTGCGGAACACGACCGTGTGCCGTCCGCCCCGCTCGGCCACCGCGGCGCCGATCTGCTCGGTGACCCGCTCCAGGTAGGTGGTGCACAGGCTGCCGTTGGGCTCCGACGGCGTGCCCACGCAGACCAGCGACACCTCGCTGCCCACCACCGCCTCGCGGACGTCACCGGTGGCGCGCAGCGCTCCGCTCCGCACGACCTCGGCGATCAGCTCGCCGATCCGCTCCTCGACCACCGGGGCCTTGCCGTCGTTGACCAGGTCGACCTTCACCTGGTTGACGTCCACCCCGATGACCTCGTGGCCCAGACTGGCCAGGCACGCGGCCGACACGCAGCCCACGTAGCCGAGCCCCAGGACGCTGATCCTCATGACCCGTTCCTCCCCTCGGGCAGGCCCTTCGGGCCGGCCATCCGCGCGCCGACCGGACGACGACGCCCCCCGGCCATCAGTAGGCCCCCTGCCCCTGGAGCACCGCCCGCAGCGTCTTCCACAAGATCACCGCGTCCAGGGCGAGCGACCAGTCCTCCACGTACCGCAGGTCCAGCCGGACCGCCTCCTCCCAGGGCAGGTCGCTGCGTCCGCTGATCTGCCACAGGCCGGTGAGCCCGGGTTTGACGAGCAGCCGACGCCGGATGTCCGGGCCGTACGCGGCGGACTCCTCCGGCAGCGGGGGCCGCGGCCCGACGAGCGACATCGAGCCGGTGAGCACGTTGAGCAGCTGCGGCAGCTCGTCGAGCGAGTACCGGCGCAGCACCCCGCCGACCCGGGTCACCCGCGGGTCCCGGCGGAGCTTGAACAGCAGGCCGGCACCCTCGTTGCGGTCGGCCAGCTCGGCCCGGGCCCGGTCCGCCCCGGCGACCATGGTGCGGAACTTCACCAGGGTGAACTGGCGGCCGTCCTTGCCGACCCGGTGCTGCCGGTAGAACACCCCGCCCCGGCTGTCCACCAGCACGAGCAGCCCGACGGCCACCATCAGCGGCGCGAACAGCACCAGCAGCACCGCGGCGCCGAGCCGGTCGACGACCGCCTTGACCGCCCGCGGGCCCCCGGTGAAGGCGGGCATGCTGACCCGCAGCATCGGGATGCCGAGCACCGCGTCGACGTGCAGCCGCGGGCCGGCCACCTCCATCAGCACGGGGGCCACGACCATCTCGGCGTCGCCGCCCTCCAGGTTCCAGGCCAGCCGCTGCAGCCGGTCCGGCGACCAGTACGGGTCCGGGGTGATCGCGACGACGCGGTAGCCGTCCCGGCGGACGTGGTTGGCGACGTCCGCCAGCCGGCCGACGACCGGCACGCCGTCCAGCCGGTCACCGCCGGGGCCGAGGGCGTACGGCGTGCACACCGCCTCCACCCGCCAGCCGAGGTGCGGGAACTTGCGGGTCCGGGTGATCAGGTCGCGCACGGTGGCCGGGCTCCCGGCGGCGAGCACCGGGCGCAGGCACCGTCCGCGGTTGCGCTGTTTGTGCAGCCACAGCCGCAGCAGGTACCGCTCGGTCATGGTGACGAGCGTGATCGCCGGGATCGCGACGAAGATCCAGAGCTTGATGTTGTGCGAGGTGAGGGCGATCCCGCCGAGCGCCAGCATGACGGCCGCCGTGAACAGCGAGCGCCCGAGCCGGCGGAACTCCTCGGCGCCCTCGCCGAGTACGGCCGGGGCCCACGCGCGGGTCGTCGCCAGCGCACCCAGCACCAGCAGTTCGGTGCCGAAGGCGAGGATTCCCCACTTCTCGTGCCAGTTGGCCGCGTCCCGGACCCCGAAGAAGCCGCCTGTCGCCGCCACCACGAAGGCGGTGGCCACGGTGTCGCCGACGATCACAGTACGGCGGTACTGCTGCTCCCAGTCGATCCCGGGCCGGCTGAACCTCCCGTTCCTCGGGCGCCCCGGCGCCGGTGGAAACGGGCCGACTAATTCCCCCTCCCCCTGCTCAACGGCTCCGTCCAGGTCGCCAGTGGGTTCGACGTGCTCGCTCCACACGATTCCTCCCCCCGGGAGGTCCGCGCCTCCCGCACCTGTTCGTTTCCTCCCCCCGGGAGGCTCCGCCTTCCGTGCCGCGCCGTTCCTGGCTCCGGGAGGCCCCACCTCCCGCGCATGGCAAAACCGGCCACTGTCGCGCTACTTGAAACTCCGGACCCGCCCAGGGCCCGATTCCGGGCACCGAGAACCGATCACCGAACACCTGTCGCCGGGAACGCGACTACCCACCGTCCGCAGCACCGGACCCGCGGTTCATGACCTGTCGCGCCTCGCGTCCTACCGAGCGAAGTGAAAAACAATCTAGAGCATCGGGGGGCACCGAAGAGGGGGATATGTGAAACACGTGCACGATATTTGAAGCCGGACCCACCGAATGATCACCGACGGGGGCGGCCGGACGCCGTGGACGTGCCGGGTGACCTGCGAGGACGGACGGGTCGGCTCCGGCCGGGCGCGGGGGCGTCAGGTGAACCGGGGGAAGCCCCGCGCCCGGGCCGGGAGTTGCCTGGCTCGGCCGGTGACCTCGACGGCCGCGGTCCGGCCGGGGCGGTGACGGTGACGGTGACGGTGCGCATGTGAGGGAGTGCGCGGCTACGACGTTGACGGCGCCGCCTACAGCGACCGGGGCAAGGAGAACTCCTGGCCCGCGACTTTCGCCGTGCCGAGCGAAAGGCTTGCGACCCGTCGGCTGACGGCTCGTCACGGACGACTTCGCGCGCCGTACGGCTCACCCGCTCCGGTGGCGCCGCCCTGCAGCGGCGCCACCGGTCCGTCACTCCCCCGCGGCGTCGAGCAGGATCCGGGCCAGCTCGCGCGGGCGGGAGAACATCGGCCAGTGGCCTGTGGCGCGCCCTCCCGCCGGTCGACGCCCAGCGGTCGGGTTGTGCACGGACGTGAGCCGCTGCGCCCGTGCTCCCTCCGGTCGTTCCGCTTCCGGCGGACCCGCCGGGCCCGTCAGTCCGACCGCTCCCGGTGGCGCCACCGCACCGGGTCCCCGGCCGGCACGGCGAGCCGGCCCGAGCCCGGGGCGGCGGGTGCCGGGGCCCGGCGGCCGGCGCAGGTGAGCACCAGCATCTCGTCGGCCCCTGGCTGGAACTCGTACCCCACCCGCTCGATCCGGCTGCCGATCCCGGCGACCGCCAGTTCCCCGCGCAACCGTTCCAGGCCCCGGTAGCGCTCGCCGGTGTCGTACACCGTCACCGGGAAGAGCCGCACCTCCCGCCGGGCCACCCGGGCGAGATCCAGCAGCGCGGCCCGCTGGAAGTCCTCGCCCAGCCGGTTGCCGTACGAGAAGACCAGGTGCGAGCTGAGCACCAGGTCGAAGGAGCGGTCGGGGAAGGGGAGTTCGGGCAGCGACCCGGCCACGTAGCGCTCCGGGCGGGCGGCGATGTCGGCCCGGAACAGCCGGGAGTTGGCGGTCCACTGCCGGATCAGGTCGTCGGCGTCGGTGTACCAGGACCGGACGAAGCCCGCCGTCTCCTTCGCCAGCAGCTCACGCTTGAAGCTGGTCTCCCGCTCGACCAGCAGGCCCAACTCCTCGCGGTGCACCGCGTATTCGCGGTCGACGGCGACCGCGTCGACGCCCCGGCGCCCGGCTTCGGCGACGAAGCTCGCCGCACCGCCCGGGCAGTCCAGGACGCGCCGGTCGAGGTCTCGGTCGGTGAGCGCGAACATCGCGCGGTACTCGGCGAAGGAGCGGGCGCTGACCAGCACGGCTCACCCCCGGCCGACGAACGGCATGGTGGCCGGGAGCACCACCAGGGACTGGATGCTGGTGTCCGGTGGCTGGGAGGCCATCAGCAGCAGCGCCTCCATGAAGCGCTCCACCGGGATGGTCGCCTCCACCGCCATCGTCCCGTCGGCCTGCATCGCGGCGGGCTGCGGGCCGCCGTCCGGCGGGGCGACGTTGCCGACGTCGATCTGTCCGCAGGAGATGCCGTACGGGCGGCCGTCCAGCGCCAGCACCTTGGTCAGGCCGAGCACGGCGTGCTTGGCGGCCGTGTAGGCGAGGGAGTTGGGTCGGGGCACGTGGGCGGAGGGCGCGCCGTTGTTGATGATCCGGCCGCCCTGCGGGGTCTGGGTGCTCATCAGCCGGAAGGCCTCCCGGGCGCACAGGAAGCTGCCGGTGGCGATGGTGTCCAGGACGCGGTTCCAGTCGCTGAACGGCGTCTCGGTGATCGGCCGTCGGGGGGCGGCGGCGCCCGCGTTGTTGAACAGCAGGTCGAGCCGGCCGTACCGGTCGCGGACGGCGTCGAACAGCCGGGCGACCTCCTCGGGGCTGCGGATGTCGGTCGGTACGGCCAGCACCCGCTCGGGGTCGACGTCCGCGAGTGCGGTGGTCTCCTCCAGGGCGTCCTTGCGCCGCCCGGCCAGCACCACCGTCCAGCCGGCGTCCAGCAGGGCGAGCACGGAGGCCCGGCCGAGCCCGCTGCCGCCGCCGGTGACCAGCGCGACCTTCCCGTGCGGCAGGGTCCCGGCCGGTCGGGTCACGGCGTCCACGTCTCCCCCTCGTTGAGCCAGATCCGCAGCATCCGCCGGGCGTGCGGGCCGGGTTCGTCCACGTAGGCCGAACGGCCGTGCAGCACCCGGCTGTTGCGGATGACCAGCAGGTCCCCGGCGGCCATCGGCAGCCCGAAGGCTATCTCCGGGCGGTACAGCACCTCGTCCAACACGCCCAGCGCCTCCCACTGGCGGTCCGTCAGTTCCGGGCCGCCCCGGTCCGGCGAGGAGCGGACGGTGCGGGTCTGGTAGTAGCAGCCGATCGTCCCGTCCTTCCTCGGGTACAGGATCGGGGTGACGACCCGCTGGGGGCCCGCCCGGCCGGTCCGGTCGAAGGTCCAGTCCTGGCAGAGGGTGGCCAGCGCGTCCGGCCGCTCCCGCCCGATCAGGTCGTGGACGTGCCGGGCGCTCGCCAGCTTGGTCAGTCCGCCGCCGTGGCGGGCGGGTTGGAGGCAGAGCAGGACGAGCAGGTCGCAGGTGTCGCAGTGGAAGCCGAGTTCGGTGTTGCCGTCGCCGTCCTGGTCGTGCAGTACCGAAGTGAGGTCACCGCGCCCGTTCTGCGGCACGATCCGGCCGAGGTCCCGCAGCAGGAAGGAGAGCACCTCGGTGATCTCCCGCTCCGGCCGCGCCGGGTCGACCAGGTTGGCGACGTGGGTGAGCCCGACCGAGTCGATGCTCTCCCGCATGAAGGACCGCAGCCGCTCGCGCACCGGCTCGCCCGCGCCCCAGCGCCCGGCCAGGGCGTCGGCCCGCAGCAGCCGGCGTTCCTCGTCGCTCAGCGGAAGCGACCACAGCTGCCGCCTGGCCTCCAACTCCAGGCTGCTCCAGCCGATCTCGGTCACCGCATGCTCGTTCACAACGCCTCCTCCGGCCCGGCCCCGGCCGCGACGGCCTTGGACCAGAGCGCCAGTGCCTCGTCGATCTGCGCGGCCGTGACGACCAGCGCGGGGACCATCCGGACCACGTTGAGGTGGATCCCGCAGGTCAGCAGCAGCAGGCCGAGGTCCGCCGCAGCCTGCTGGACCCGCCGGGCGGCCTCCGGATCGGGCGAGCCGTCCGGCCGGCGGAACTCGCTGGCCGCCATCAGCCCCCGGCCCCGGACGTCGCCGATGCCCGGCGCCCCGGCGGCGACCGCGCGCAGGCCGTCCAGCAGCCGGGCGCCCTGCTCGGCCGCGTTCTCGACCAGCCGCTCCTCGCGCAGCACGTCCAGGGTGGCCAGGGCGGCGGCGCAGGCCACCGGGTTCCCGCCGTAGGTGCCACCCTGCGAGCCGGGCCAGGCACGCTTCATCAGCTCGGTCGGCGCGGCGACGGCGGACAGCGGGAAGCCGCTGGCCAGGCCCTTCGCGGTGATCAGCACGTCGGGCAGCACCCCGGGCTCGTGCTGGTGGGCCCAGAACCGGCCGGTGCGGCCGAAGCCGGTCTGCACCTCGTCCATTACCAGCAGGATGCCGTGCCGGTCGGCGCGCTCACGCAGCCCGGCGAGGAAGCCGGCCGGGGCCGGGACGTAGCCGCCCTCGCCGAGCACCGGCTCGACGAAGATCGCGGCCGTCTCGGCGGGCGCTGAGACGGTGGCCAGCACCTCGTCCAGCCCGCGCAGGGCGTGCGCGACCGCCTCCTCCGGCGACAGTCCGAGGCGGAAGGCGGCCGGGAACGGCGCCACCGCGACCCCGGGCACCAGCGGGCCGATGCCCGCACGGAAGCGGGTCCCGGCGGTGGTGAGCGAGGCCGCGCCCATGGTGCGGCCGTGGAAGGAGCCCTCGAAGACGATCGCGTTCTGCCGCCCGGTGGCGTGCCGGGCCAGCCGCAGGGCCGCCTCCACCGCCTCCGTCCCGGCGGTGGCGTAGAACAGCGAGTCCAGGCCGGGCGGCAGGACGTCACCCAACCGCTCGGTGAGGGTGAGGAGTTGGTCGTGCAGGACGGTGGTGTACTGGCCGTGGAGCAGTCGGCCGGCCTGTTCGCGGACGGCCTCGACCACCCTGGGGTGACAGTGGCCGGTGCTGGTCACTCCCACGCCGGAGGTGAAGTCGAGGTAGCGGCGGCCGTCGGCGCCGTAGAGGTGGAGGCCTTCGCCGCGCACGGCGACGACGGGGGTGGCCTGTTTCAGCACTGGGGAGAGCTGGGACAACGGAGTCTGCCTTCTCTCAAGGGCCTGAGTTACCTCAAGGGCCTGGTCGGTCTCAGGGCCAGGACGGATCGGGGCCGTCGGATCGGGGCTGCCGGGTGGCGGGGTGGGCGGGTGGCAGGTAGCCGGCGCGGGCGGCCCAGTCGAGCGCGGCCGACCACCACTGCGGGGTCGGCGCACCGAAGCGGACGCCCAGCCGGTCCAGGACGGCGGTGGTGTAGCCGCTGTCCACCAGGACGTTGCGCTCCTCCTGCTGGGCCCAGGCGGCGGCCAGTCGGGCGGCCGTCGGGTGCCGCCGCTCGGCGCGGGCGATGGCGGCGGCGAAGGCCGTGTCGTCGACGAGCCGGACGCGGTGGCCCGACTCCGCTGTCCAACGGATGAGTTCGTCGTGCGGCGTGGCGTAGGGGGTCTCCACGTGGTAGGCACCGGGTGCGGCGTACGGGTCGAGGGCGATCGCGACGATCCCGGCCGCCACCGTGTCCACGTGCGAGAACGCGAAGGCGGTGTCCGGCCGGCTGGGGGCGGCCCCGGCCAGCAGGTAGCCGCGGACGAGCTGGTAGATCCGGTTGTCGCCGATGTTGGCCTGGAAGGCGCCGGTGCGGCTGTGCGCGGCGATGTGGCCGCTGCGGTACAGGTAGGCGGCGTGCCCGGTGGCCGCCCAGGCCCGGACGGCCTGCTCGGCCCGGTACTTGGTGCGCTCGTACGGGGTGCGGAAGTGCTGGCCGATCCACAGGTCGGCCTCGCTGAAGCGGCGCGGCGGCCCGTCCACGCCGCCGGACACGGCCAGCGTGGAGACGTGGTGCAGCCGGGCGTCCGGGGTGTGCTCGTCGACCCAGCCGAGCAGTCGGCGCACCGCGGCGTGGTTGGCGCGCTCCAGCGCGTCCGGCGAGGCGACCAGCCGGACGTCCGCCGCCGCGTGCACCACGATCCCGGCCTCCCGGGCCCGTTCCAGCCCGGCCGCGGAGAGGCCCAGGCCGTCCCGTTCGAGGTCCCCGGCGACGACCTGGGCCCGCCGGCCGGCCAGGCGCCGCACGGCCTCGGCGTCGTCGGCCGCCCGCACCAGGCAGGTGACCACGGCACCGCGCCGCCGGAAGGCGTCCAGCAGGTGCCGCCCGAGGTAGCCGGTGGCGCCGGTGAGCAGCACCCGGGCGGGCTCCCGGACACTCGCCCGGGCGGCGGGCGCGACCCGGGCGTGCAGCAGCTGACCGGAGGTGGACAGTGGCGAGCGCTGCGGCGGGGCGGCCGCCGGTCCGGCGAGCGCCGCGGCGAACCGCCGGAGGATCCGCTCGGCCTCGTGGTGCGCCACCGCGGGCCACCCGTACACCAGGTCGGCGACCAGGCGCTGCTCCACCACCCTTGCCGTGAGCCGCAGTTGGTACAGCGGGTCGCCTCCGGCGCAGCGGGCCGTGCCGGCCTGCTCGTCGGCGACGGTCCAGTCGAGCGCGGGCTCCTCGGGCAGCCGGAAGGTGCCGAGGAAGTTGAACCCGACCGTGGGCCGGCCACCGGCCCCGACCGTCGCGTCCATCGGCCGGACGGGTGCCTCGCGCAGCCGCCGAGCCGTCTCCTCCGGGCCCGCGGACGGGTCCAGCTCGATGTGCTTGACGGCGGTGAACCAGCCGACCGTGTCCAGGAATTCGCCCGGGTCGCCGGCCGTGTCCCGCCCATGGGTCTCGACCTCCACCGCGAGGCGGGGCCCGCCGCGCCACCGGGCGACGGCTCCGGCGAAGGCGTCCAGCAGGACGGCCTCCAGCCCGGCCCCGCCGCCGTGCCGGCCGACCAGTCGGGCGGTGGCCCCGGCGTCCAACGCCCAGCTGAGCGCGCCGGGTCGGGTGGGCGGTGCGGCGGGCTCGGAGACCTCGGCCTCCGGCGGGGCCGGCGGGGCGGCCCCCGCCCAGCGGTAGAAGTCGGCCGTCGGCGGGAGATCGGACGGCTTGCGGTCCAGAGCCGCCCGGTAGGCGTGGGCGAGGTCGTCCAGCAGGATCCGCCAGGACAGCCCGTCGACCACCAGGTGGTGGGCGATCAGCGCGAGCCGGTCGTCGGTGCCGGGCGGGCCGGTGAACAGGTGGGCGCGCAACAGCCGTCCGGCCGACGGGTCGAGGCTGCGGTGGAGTTCGGTGCACACTCCGGCGACGGTGTCGGCGATGGCGCCTGCCGCGCGCGGGATGCGGGAGTGGGAGAGCGGGTCGAGGTCCGCGACCGCCCGGGGCTCTCCGCAGCCGTCCGGGCGGAGGGGCCGGCGCAGTGCCGGGTGCCGTTCCAGGACGGCCGCGAGCGCCGCCGAGAGTGCGGCCGGGTCGACGGCGGTGCGACAGCGCAGCAGCACCGACTGGTTCCAGTGCCGCGGGTCCCGGAGGGTCCGCTGCCGGTACCACCAGCGCTGGGCCGGAGCGAGTCGGCCGCCCGCTGACGTGTCGCCGCGCCGGGCGGCCGGGACGGCCGGGGCCACCGGCACCGCCGCCCCCGCCAGCGCGGCCGCCGTGGGGTGCCGGTAGAAGTCCTCGTAGGCGACCCGCAGTCCGGAGCGCCGCAGGAGGGCGATGGTGCGCATGGCGAGGATGGAGTCCCCGCCGAGGCCGAGGACGTCCGCCCCGGTCCCGATGCCGGGCAGGCCGAGCGCTCCGGCCCAGAACCGGGCGATCTCCCCGGCGAGGGCGCCCCCGGCCGTACCGTCCCCGGCCGGGGGCGGCCCGTCCGAGTCCGCACGGGATTCCACCAGTCGGGTCACCAGCTCGCCCAGCCGGGCCCGGTCCAGCTTGCCGTTCGGCCCGACCGGGAACTCCGGCAGCACCAGGATCGGCCGCGGCACCGAGTAGCCGGGCAGCCGGTCGCGCAGGTACTCCGCCAGACCGCCCACCCCGGCGGCCGGATCCAGGAGCCTTACGGCTCCGAGCAGTTGGTGACCGACGGCAGTCTCCCGCAGCAGGGCCGCGGAGCCGGCCACGCCCGGGTACCCGTCCATCGCCCGTTCGACCTCGGCGAGGTCGACCCGGTACCCCCGGACCTTCACCTGGCGATCCGCCCGGCCGAGGAAGACCAGGTTCCCGTCCGCCCGCCGGCGGCACAGGTCGCCCGTCCGGTAGGTCCGCCGGCCCTGGTGCCGGACGAAGCCCCGGGCGGTCTCCTCGGGCCGCCCGAAGTACCCGGCACTGACGCCCCGCCCGCCGATCAGCAGCTCCCCCGCCGCACCCTCGGCCACCGGCCGCCCCGCGCCGTCCACCAGGCTGAGCAGCACCTCGCCGATCCCGCTGCCGATCGGTACGGTCGCTTCGCCGCGGGGCAGTCCGCGGGCGGAGTCGGCCAGGAAGCAGGTCGCGCCGACGGTGGTCTCGGTCGGGCCGTAGTGGTTGACCAGCCGCTCGGTGACGCCGTCGTCGAGCAGGGCGGCGGCGAGCGGGCGGGGCAGCGCCTCGCCGCCGAGCAGCAGGGTGCGCAGCGGCGGGGTGCCGGGCGGGCGGCCCTCCAGCAGGGCGGTCAGGTGCGAGGGTGTGGTCTTCAGGGTGTCGACCCCGGCGCGGCGCAGCGCGGCCCAGAAGGCCGCCGGGTCGCGCACCTCGTGGTCGGGCACAAGGTGCACCGAGCCGCCGGTGGCCAGGGCGAGCAGCCAGGCGGTGTGCCCGAGGTCGGCGGCGAGGGTGGTGACGTGCGCGGTCGTGGGGGCGTCGGCCTCGGTGAGCCCGAGCCGGGCGGCCAGCGAGCGCGCGTAGTGCACGGCGTTGGCGTGGGTGACGGCCACCGCCTTGGGTTCGCCGCTGGAGCCGGAGGTGAAGGAGAGGTACGCCGGGTCCTCCCCGGCGGGCCCGTCACCCTGCCAGCCGGGACCGGGGGCCAGGACGTCCACCACGTCCGCGCTGAACCCGCCGGGCCCGCCTGCCCGGCCCTCGGTGGCCAGCACCCGCCCGACCCGGACGGCCTCCAGCCGCCGGGCCAGGTCGGCCGCGGACCAGTCGGGGTCGGTGAGCACGGCGGCGGCGCCGCTGCGCAGCACCCCGTGCAGCAGCACCAGCATCCGGGCGTCCCGGGGCCCGAGCATGGCGACCCGGTCGCCCCGTCCGGTGCCCTCCGCGGCCAGCCGGGCGGCGATCCGCCCGGCGGCGGCGTCCAGGGTGCGGTGGTCGAGGCTGCGGACGCCGTCGGCGACGGCGGGCCGGTCGGGGTGGACGCGGGCGAGGTGCGACAGCAGGGAGGTGAGCGAGTCGGTGGCGGGGGCGGACCGGACGTGCCGCGTCGCGGAGGTCACGCCGACTCGGCCCCCGTCCGTACCGCCCCGCCCGGTCGGGCGAGCACCCGGGGGTCTCCCGCCAGGTACCCGTCCAGCTCGGCGCCTTCGGGCAGTCGCCCGGCCAGCTCCCAGGCCAGCATGCGGTGCAGGCCGTCGATGTGGATCAGTCCGGCCCGCACCGCCAGGTCCGCGTAGTCGGGATGGTCCACCGGCGCGGTGCAGAGGTAGAGGGGCGTGAACGGCACCCGGCGCAGCAGGTGGATCTTGGCGGCGCAGACCGGGTTGGCCGCCGCCCAGGCGGGGCCGCCGGAGCGGACCCGCTCGGCCGCGCCGGCGACGGTCAGCCCGGTGCGCGGGACGAGTTCGAGCTCGCCGCCCTCGCTGAGGTGCCACGGCAGCACGACGCCGAGGACGTCGGCCCGGGTGAGCCGGACCCGCCACCAGCCGCCGGCGACGTCGTCCGCGCGTTCCAGGTTCTCCTCGCCGTACACGTTGGTGTTCGCCTCGTGGGCCCGTCCCACCGGGTGGTCCCGCAGGTAGGCGTCGTGGACCTCGGAGTAGGCGACGGCGGTGACGATCTGCACGGCAGTGCTCCTCAGACGGTTCCGGTGTACTCGGTGAAGTGGTGTTCCGCGAACAGCTCGGGCCACTGGCCGTCGGCCAGGTCCAGTTCGCGGGCCCGGGCGAGCATCTGCCGCCAGTGCGGCTTCACCGGGCGCCAGCGCGCTCCCACCTGGCAGTAGGAGGCGTCGATGAAGTAGCGGGGGCGGCCCGGCCCCTCGGGTGCCGGCCTGCGGGTGTGGAGCAGCGCCGAGTTGAGCAGCACGGTGGTGCCGGGCGGCAGCCGGTCGAGGACCACCTCGCCGGGCAGCTCCGCGGTGCCGTGGTGGGCGTAGGCGTCCTTGCCGGTGGCGTGGCGGTGCGATCCGGGCAGCACGGCCAGGCTTCCGACCTTCTCGTCGAGGCCGCCGAGGTAGTGCAGGGCGTGGACCATCAGCAGCGACGGGTCGGAGCCGTCGTGGGGCTCGCGGTCGTGGTGCCAGGGTTTTCCGGGGATGTCCGGGGACTGGCGGTCGCTGTGCAGGTGGTGGAAGACGAAGGACCGGCCGATCAGCCCGGTCAGCGCCAGCAGCAGCGGCGGGTGGGCGATCAGCTCGCCGTGGGCGGGGAGTTCCAGTTCCAGCACCGGGGGCGGCCCGTGCCGGTCGGGGGCGGTGCAGGCGGCGATCGAGCGGGCCCGCAGGCCCTCGTCCACCCAGCGGTCCACCTCGGGGACGAGGCGTTCGCGCAGCGCCTCGGGCAGCAGCCCGGGCAGGACCAGGTAGCCGGATTCCAGGAACTGGCGGCGGTGCTCGGTGTCGAGGGCCTCACGCCCGGAGGAGTGCACGGTCACCGAAACGACCCCCTCCTTCCGTTCGAGGGGACGCACAACGGCACGCGGTACGGGAAAGGGGGCACACGGGTCCGTCCAGGCTTCGGGTGGCGGCGGTGGAGCCCGTCGTCGCCACGGACAGCTGATTCGGGTTCGCGTTCGGGTCCGCGATGGGGCCGCGATCGCCACGAAGAGACACGCGTCAACCACGCAAGGTGATCCGCCCCAGGAGTATGAACCGGCCTTCGCGTCCACGACAAGAGCAAAGCCAACCCGTGGACACCTTCCCGCCACCGTGCGGTTCAGCTCCGGCCATCGGTCGATTCCCGGCCCACCGGAAACTCCGGCGCTCCCCCGCCCCGGTGATTCGCCGTCGGAACAGCCGATGCGGCAGAGTTGCCACATGAGCGTCGACGCCCGGAGTCACCAGCACAGCCCCGGACCGGCCCGGCGGCGGCCGGTCCAACAGCGAAGCCAGGAGCGGTACGGCCGCATCCTGGACGCCTGCGCCGCTCTGCTGGACGAGGTCGGGGCGACCGCGCTCACCACCAAGGAGGTCGCCCAGCGGGCCCAGGTGCCGATCGGCACCCTGTACCAGTTCTTCGCCGGCAAGGAGGACCTGCTGGCCGCGCTCGCCTCCCGCAACCTCGACCACTACCTCCAGCGCCTGGACGCCCGGCTGGCCGGGTCCGCCCCGCTCGGCCCGGCCGGCTTCACCGACCTCGCGGTGGAGGAGTTCGTGGCGATGAAGCGCGCGGTGCCCGGCTTCGGCCAGGTGGACTTCGGGCTCGCCGGTACGGCCGTGCCCTCCGGGGTCCGGGACGAGGCGCACCTGCTGGACGCGGGCGTGGACAACAACACCGCCGTCGCCCTGCGGCTCCAGGCACTCGGCGGCGAGCTGTTCGAGACGGGCGACCCGGCGGCCACCACGCTCGCCCTGCGGGTCGCCCTGGAGGCGGCCGACGCGGTGCTCAAGCTGGCCTTCCGGGGGGACCCGCAGGGCGATCCGGCGCTGATCACCGAGTGCAAACGGCTGGTGCGCGGCTACCTCGCGCAACAACCGTCCGCCGGCTGAGCCGCGTCCCCGGGCGCCCGGCGCGTCCCGCCCGCCCGAGCCGTTGCGTGCCCGGCGCCCCGGCAGCACAGTGGATAGCGGAGCGGCCGCAGACGCGGCCACCGCGATCCGAGGAGCACGATCATGCACGCGATGGTAGGTGACCAGCTCCACATCCACAGCAGGTCGGTGGGCATGGTGGACCAGAAGGGCGAGATCGTCGAAGTCCGCGGCGTCAACGGCGAGCCGCCGTACGTCGTCCGCTTCGAGGACGGCCACGAGGGCCTGATCTACCCCGGCCCCGACTGCAACATCGAGACCCGCAGGGGGGAACGCTGACCGACTCCCCCGCCACCCCGCGCCCGACGACCGGTGCGAGGTGGTGAGGAGCGGTGGCCGCACCCGCACCTCCGCTGCCCGGGGCGCTCGCCGGGCTCGCGCCACTGCTGGACCACTACGGGTACCTCGCGGTGGCGCTGCTCGTGCTGCTGGACAACTGCGGCATCCCGGTGCCCGGGCAGACCGTCCTGGTGCTCGCCTCGGTGTACGCCGGCACCGGTCACCTGGACTTCGCCGCCGTCCTGCTGATCGCGGTCGCCGCCGCGACCGTCGGCAACGCTCTCGGCTACCTGATCGGGCACACCGGGGGCCGCGCCTTCGTCCACCGCTGGGGCCGCTACGTCCTGCTCACCCCGGCCCGGATGGAACGCGCGGACGGCTTCTTCGCCCGCCACGGCGGCAAGGTGGTCCTCGTCGCCCGCTTCGTGGACGGGCTGCGCCAGTACAACGGCATCATCGCCGGGACCACCGAGATGCCCTGGCGCCGGTTCGCGGTCTTCAACCTGCTCGGCGCCGTGCTGTGGACGGCCGTCTGGGGCACCTTCGGGTACGTCGCCGGGGCCAACATCGGCACCGTGTACCGGACGGCGATCCGCTACCAGCTGTGGTTCGCGGTCGGGCTCGGGGTGGTGCTCGCCGCGTTGCTGCTGCGGCAGGTGCTGCGCCGCCGGCGCCGCGAGGGCACCGACGCCGACGACGAGTCCGAAAGCTCCCCCGACGGCGGTTAACGCAGCGGGAACACCTCGAACGGCACCGCGAAGCGCGTCCCCAGCCGGGTGCCCGCACCCCGGCCGAAACCCTCCAGGAACTCCCGGGCGTCCGCCATCGCCCCGCCCAGCCCGGCCAGGTACGCCTTGTGCTCCTCCAGCGAGGCGACGCCCAGGTCGAAGGTCCCGGTGGTGTCCACCGCGTGCCGGGCCTGCGGCGAGGACACCGCCCAGATCTGGCGGACGCCGTTCCAGGGCTCGTGGCCCTCGTCCAGCAGCTCGCGGAACACCCAGCGGTTCCCTGCGTCGCGCACGCCGTCCAGGGCGGCCCGGCCGACGGCGATGTGGTCGGCCTGGTTGAGGAACACCCCGCCGTAGGTCTCCCGGAAATTGCTGGTGATCACGATGTCCGGGCGGTGCCGGCGCACCACCCGGGCGATGTCGCGGCGCAGCGGCAGCCCGTACTCGACCACGCCGTCCCGGTAGCCGAGGAACTCGACGGTCTCCACCCCGACGACGCGGGCCGAGGCGATCTGCTCGGCCTCGCGCAGCGGCCCGCACTCCTCGGGGCCCACCGTGTCGATGCCGGCCTCGCCGCTGGTGACCATCACGTAGACCACCGTCTTGCCCTGGGCGGTCCAGCGGGCGACGGCCGCCGCGCCGCCGTACTCCATGTCGTCGGGGTGGGCGACGATCGCCACCGCGGTCTGCCAGTCCTCGTCGACGGGCTCGAAGGGCTCGGGGGCCTGCTCGGTCATGCTGCTCTCTTCCCACTCACACGCGGTCGCACGGTCGTAGCGCAGGCGACTCTAGAAGACCGCGATCCGCCACGCACCGTCAGACACCGTCGCCCGGGCAGGGCTTGCCCCTGACGCGCGCGTCAGGGGTTAGCGTCCGGGCGTCCCGCGGCGGCCCGACCGCCGCACCCCCTCCCCTTTCCCGAGGAGCGCCGCCATGGCCCTGCCCACCAGCGCCCGCGTCGTCCGACTGGCCACCCGGCCGCACGGACTGCCCACGCCCGAGGACTTCACCGTCGCCGAGGAGCCGCTGCCCGCGCCCGGGCCGGGCGAGGTACTGGTCCGCAACCGGGCCTTCCTGGCCTTCCCCGGCCTGCGCACCCTGATCGGCGGCGGGGGCACCGGCCTGCCCGCCCCCCACCTCAAGCCCGGCGACGCACTGTGGGGGCCCGCCCTCGGCGAAGTGCTGGCCGCCCCGGGCGGCGGGCCGCTGCGCCCCGGGGACCTGGTCACCCACCTGTCCGGCTGGCGGGACCGACTGGTCGGCGACGCTGCGCAGTTCACGCCCGTCCCGGCGGACTTCCCGGACCCGACGGCGCTGCTGTCGATCGCCTCGGCCGGGTACGGCGGCCTGACCCGAACCGCCGGACTGCGGCCCGGGGACGTGGTGCTGGTGACCGGCGCGGCGGGCGCGGTCGGCAGCATGACCGGGCAGATCGCCCGCCTGCTCGGCGCCGCCCGGGTGATCGGCACCACCCGCTCGCCCGCCAAGGCGAAGCGCCTCACCGCCGAACTCGGCTTCGACGCCGTCCTGGTGCCCGGCGAGCGGCCGTTCGCCGAGCAACTGGCCGAGGCCGCGCCGGAGGGCGTCGACCTGGTGCTGGACCTGGTCGGCGGCGAGCAGTTGACCGCCGCCGTCGACGCGGCCCGGCTCGGCGCCCGGATCGCCGTGGTCGGCGCCCTGGCCGGGCAGCTGGACCCGGCGACGTCGGGCGGCCACGCGCCCGCCGTCATCGACAGCTACCGGGTCTGCACGCTGGGCCTGACCCTGCGCGGCTTCACCGGCGCCGACCACCCGGGTCTGGAGGACGAATGGCGCGAGCGGCTCGGCGGCTGGCTGCGCGCCGGGGAGCTCACCTTCCCGTGGACCTCGGTCGCGGGCATCGATCGGGCGCCCCACGCGTTGGTCAAGCTGTTCACCGGAGACACCTTCGGAGCGACCGTCGTGGAGCTCTGAGCACCGAGGAGGCGCGATGCGGATCGGCGACGCTGCGGCCGCGGCGGGCACCACCCCCAGGGCCATGCGCTTCTACGAGCAGCGCGGCCTGCTGCCCCCGCCGACCCGCACCCCCTCCGGCCAGCGCGAGTACGGCCCCGGCGAGGTCGCCAGGGTCCGGGCGATCCGCCGACTGCTCTCCGCGGGACTGACGGTGGACGACCTGGTCAGCCGGGCGCACCGGTTCGACCTGCTGGACGAGGACCCGCCCCGCCGCTGCTGCTCGGCGGACTCCGGGCCGGAGACCTTCGCCCCCGTGGTGTCCGCCCGGCTCGCCGCGCTCGACGCCGAGATCGCCCGGTTGACCGCCCTGCGGAACAGGCTCGCCCGGCTCGCCGCCACGGGGGACGCGGACGAACCGGGCGAGGACTGAGGGGAGTGGTCAACCGGCCTCGGGGGCGAGCTGCGCCGAGGGCGCGGCCTGGGGGCGGGGCCAGCTGATGCGGGTGGCGCAGAGGGAGACCACGGCGGCGGAGGCGGCGACGGCGGCCATGCCCCAGACCAGGCTGGTGCCGCCGGCGACGAAGCCGATCACGGCAGGGCCGGCCAGCAGGCCCGTGGTGCCCATGGCGGCGACCAGGGAGAGGGCGTCGGAGCCCTGGCGGGCGGCGGCGACGTAGACGCACGGGGTGACGGCCGCGATGCCGAGGCCGACGCAGGCGAAGCCGAGCAGAGTCGGCACCACGCCGCCCGCCAGCAGGGCCAGGGCGAGGCCGAGGCCGGCCAGCAGGCTGCCGGTGCGGACGATCCGGCCGTCGCCGAGCCGGGTGCGCCAGCCGTCGGCGAAGATCCGGGCGCAGACCATCGTCACCGAGACCACGGCGATGCCCATCGGGGCGAGTCCGGCGCCGGCGTGCGCCACGTCCTTGAGGTAGAGCGCCGACCAGTCGTTCATCGCGCCCTCGGTGACGGTGCCGAAGACCATCGCCAGGCCCATCCAGAGGGTGGCCGCGGCGGGCAGGGCGAAGCCGCGGCGCTCCTTCTTCCGCTCCTCCGCGGAGGCGGCCTCCTGCGGCGCGTCGGCCAGCAGGCCCGGCCGGGCGACCGCCACCAGCCCGGCCAGCAGCAGTGCGGCCAGCCCGAAGTGGACGGCGAGGGCGCCGGTGAAGGCGTTGACGCCGGAGGCCAGCAGGGCGGCCAGCAGCGAGCCCGCGCTGAAGGTGGCGTGCAGTCTGGACATCGTGGTGCGCTCGAAGCGGGCCTCCAGCGCGGCGCCCTGGGCGTTCATCGCGACGTTCAGGCAGCCCACCGCGACGCCGTCGCAGAACAGCACCAGCAGGGTGACCGGGTAGTTCGGCACCACTGACAGCGCGAGCAGGATCACGCCCAGGGCGAGCGCGGACAGCACCGAGAGCAGGCGGGAGCCGAGCCGCCGCATCAGCACCGCGACCAGCGGGAAGGACACCGCCGCGCCGATCCCGCAGGTCATCAGCAGCAGCCCGATCTGGGCCTCGCCCAGGTCGAGCCGGGCCTTGAGCGCGGGCACCCGGGACACCCAGGTCGCGTACTGGAACCCGAGGGCGAAGAACAGTGCGCCGGCGGCCAGTTGGGAGCGGCGGAACTCGTCGCGTACGGGGGACATGTGCATCAGCCCACTTCGGCTCTGGAGGGGGACGGGACGGTGTCTGCCGAGGGCGGTGCCAGGGGTTTGGCCATGTAGACCGCCTCCGTGCCGTAACTGGCGGGCAGCCCGACCTCGGGCCGGGCGCGGTAGCCGAGCCTGGACCACAGCACCTGCGAGCCGCGCACGGCGACCAGCGAGAGGGTCCGGTAGCCGGCCTCCCGCCCGGTCCGCTCCAGGTGGAGCAGCAGCCGGTCGGCGAGGCCTCGGCCGCGGGCCCGCTCGGCGATCACCAGGTCGTGGGCGTGCAGGTTGCTCCCGCCGTTCCCGCCCACGGCGCCGTCGGACCCGGCCCGGCTGAGGTCCGGGCAGCGGAACAGCGGGTACGGCAGGGCGAGCAGGTAGCCGCAGAAGCCGTCGGCGTCCTCCATCACGAAGCAGGTCGACGGCGAGGCGCGGTGCCGGGAGCGCAGCGCCGGGCCGCCCTCGGAGAGGCCGCTGGGGGCGTAGGCACGCTCCTCGGCCGCGATGACGTCCGGCCAGTCGTGCTCGCGGAGCGGCCTGATCCGGGTTCCGCTCATGCGCCAGCTCCCTGGGGACCGGAGCCGCCGACGCAGGTGTGCGGCAGCGGAGCGAAGCCGTTGAACCCCCGGGTGGCGTACGCGGTCGCGTACGCGCCGCAGGAGTGGATCCACACCGGGTCACCGGAGGCGACCGCCCGCGGCACCCGTACCGGGCCGCCCTCCTGGGCGTAGGCGTCGTCGCTGTCGCAGGTCGGGCCGGCCACCACGGCGTTGGCGAACTGGCCGCCGGGATGGGAGGGGAACTCCAGCCGGTACTGCAACTGGTCCATCTCGTACAGGCCGTTGAACTTGCCGCAGCTCAGGTAGAGCCAGTCCTCGCGGGTGCCGTCGAGCCGGTGGCGGGAGGTGAGCCGGGCGACGTGGGCGCGGATCGCGCCGTGGTCGGCGACCAGGTGGCGGCCGGGTTCGAGCAGGAACTCCAGCGGGGCGGCGTTGACGGCGCGCAGCCGTTCCATGCCCTCGCGCAGCACCGTGAACATCTTGTCCAGCGGTGGTTCGAGCGGCCGGCCGCGCCGGTCGAGCACACCGAGGGCGGGCAGTCCGCCGCCGAGGTTGATCCGGTTCGGCACGATGCCGCGCCGGTTGAGCGCCTCCAGGACGGCGGCCAGCGAGTCGATCGCCGCGGCCCAGGCCTCGGCGGTCATCTGCTGGGAGCCGACGTGGACGGACAGGCCGGAAGGCACCAGCCCGGCGGTTCGGGCGGCGCCGAGCACCCGCAGGGCGTCCTCGGGCGAGCAGCCGAACTTGTGGCTCAGGCCCCACAGGGCGCCCTCGCCGGTGGTCGCGATGCGGCAGAACACCCGGGAACCGGGGGCGTGTTCGGCGATCGCGGCGACGTCCTCCAGGCTGTCGGTGGCGAAGTCGCGCACGCCCAGCCGGTAGGCCTCCGCGATGTTGCGGTCGGACTTGATCGTGTTCCCGTAGTGGACGAGTCCGGGGGCGACGCCGGTGCGCAGCGCCTGGGCGATCTCCTGCGGGCCGGCCGCGTCGAAGCCGGAGCCGAGCCGGGCGAGGTGGTCGAGCACCTCGTCGACCGGGCAGGCCTTCATCGCGAACCGGACCGCGACGTCGGGCAGTTCGGCGCGCAGAGCGGCGTACTGGCGGCCGATGCCGTCCAGGTCGTAGATGACGGTGTCCTCGGTGGCGGCGGCGAGCGCGGTACGCAGGGCGGTGGGGTCCTGTGCCTCGCGGGGCGCGGTGTCCACGTGCCCGGCGGCCTGGGCGGTCGGGGCGCGGTGGCCGCCCCTTCCGTGCTCGGCCCGTCGGCGCTCCTCGGCGGGGCGGCACGGTTCGGCGGGTCGGCGGGGCTCGACGGAGCGGCGGGGCTCGACGGAGCGCGGTTCGGTGGTCTGTCTCATCACGTGTGGACTCCCGGTGCGGCTATCGCGGCAGCCGGTCGGCGGGGGTGGTCCTGCTCGCCCGCACCAGCGGACCCCACGCGTCGATCAGCAGGGCGAAGTCCTCGATGTCCGCCTGCGCCTCGTCGAGCAGACGTGCCCTCGCGGGCGCCAGGTGGTCGGCGAACTCGGCGTACTTCCCGCCCAGTCGCCGGTAGCAGCGGTCGAGTTCGGCGAGCCGCCGGTGGTTCTCCGCGCGGTCCGTCGCGGCGCTGCGGCGGGCGGAGTCGGCGATCACCCCGGGGCGGACGTGGTGGTGCTCGTCGAGCAGGGCGTCGCCGGCCCGCTCCATCTCGGCGTAGACCGGGTGGAGGTAGAGCATGGAGAGCAGGAACTTGGCGTAGCGCTCCTGGTAGGCGGTGAATCCGGCCCCGGTGCGCCGTTCCGGCGTGTAGTAGTTGACGATGTGGCGGTTGTGGGTGACACCGGGCAGGGTGGCGTCGCGCACCAGGTGGTGCAGGAAGTAGTCGCTGCCGATGGTGTCGGTGGCGGGCGGCAGCGGGACGCGCTCGTAGACCTCGCGGTCGAGGGCGATGTTGCACATGTCGATCCGCCAGATGTCGGGGCGGTCGAGCACGGCGCGGTCGGCGGTGAAGGGCTCGGTGCCGGCGCCGATGAAGGACTCGGCGACGAGTTCCCGGCGCTCCTCCTCGGTGGCCCCGGTGGGCGCCCAGAGTGCGACCACGTCGTGGTAGACCGCCGGGTCGAGTTCGCGGATCTCGCCGAGGTCGACGGAGAGTTCACCGATGAAGGAGCCGCCGACCAGGGCGACCGGCTTGTCGGCGTGCGCCGGGTCGAGGGTGTGCTCGGTGACGGCGGCGGCCGCGTCGGCGGCCTTGAGCCCGATGGTGGCGAGTTCGTGCTCGATCGGGAACACCGGTTCGCCGTCGTGCCACTGGTAGCGGCTGTCGGAGTCGCGGCGGTGCACCGAGGTGCAGCCGAGCGCGGCGGCCAGCAGGAAGGCCCGGTTGGTGCAGGCACCGTAGGAGACGGCGCCGGGCAGCATCAGGTCGAGCAGCTTGTCCGGCCCGGGGAGGCCGGAGCGCTCGATCGTTCCGCGCAGGAAGGCGCGTTGGGCGTCCTCGTCCAGGTGGTGGACGACCACGCCCTCGGCGGGCGGCAGCGCGGCGGCGGCTGCGTGCCGGGCGCGCGCCGCCGGGTCGGCGGAGTCGAGCACCAGCAGGTGCACCCGGACGCCGAACCGCCGGGCGGCGTGGGCGGCTTCGGCGCCGACCGCGGTGATGGTGTCCGCGCACTCGCGGTTGGTGGGCAGGGCCAGGCAGACGGCGCGCACTACCGCTCCCCCGCGAGCTGCTCGAAGTCGCGCCCGGTCCAGGACCGCAGGCCGAGCAGCTTCTCGCCGAGTTCGGTCAGTTCGGCCCGCCCGTAGCGCAGCGCCTCCGGCCGCTCGGCGTCGCCGACCAGGGTGCGGTTCCAGTCCGGGGTGGCGAGGGTGCGCCAGGATCCGACCCGGGAGCGGCGCAGTGGCTCGGCCTCCTCCAGGGCGGGCATCATGGACAGGTACTGCACCGAGCGCACGCCGCCCTCGGAGGTGTTGGGGGCGACGCCGTGGGCGAGCAGCCCGTTCCAGATCAGCAGGTCGCCGGCCTTCAATTCGGGCCGGATCACCGGGAACTCGGCGCGGTCGACGGCCGGGCGGATCGGGTCGCGGTCGGCGGGCTGGGCGGCCTGCCACTCGTTGAAGCGGCGGAACAGCTCCGGGTCGCACTGGAAGCCGCCGTGGTCGGGGGCGGTGTCGTTGAGCGCGATGATGCCCTGGACGCGCTGCGGCAGCATGCCCCGGGTGGTGTCGACGTCCCAGTGCAGTTCGATGTCGAAGCCCGTGTCGGTGGGTTCGATGAGGGCGCGGTCGCGGTTGCGCACGTTCGGCGGGTTGAGGTTGAGCCGGTCGAGGGTGACCCACAGCTCCTCGCAGTCCCACACGTCGACGAAGGCGTCGTAGACGCGCTGGGCCTGGCGGCTGTCCCAGATGAGCTGGTGGTGGTAGGCCTCGACGAAGCCGTAGATGTGCAGGTGCTGGTCGAGTTCGTCGCGGTACTCGCGCTCGCGGTACCAGTCCTGCGGGCGGTCGGGCGACAGGCCCTGGAACTCCCAGGTGAAGTCGAGCAGTCGCCGCGCGGCGTCGGCCGGGATCGCCTGCTCCACCACGACGTAGCCGTAGGTCTGCCAGTGCTCGAAGTCCTCCTCGGAGAGCACCCGCAACGGGAGCTTCTTGCGCAGTTCGCGCAGGGCGGTCCGGGCGAGGTAGCTCTCGGTGTCCGCGCTGAAGTAGGGGCGCTCGGAGGCGGCCCGGTACAGATATTCCTCTGGGTGTTCGTCAGGGCTCGGCATGGGCGGTCACTCCGTGGTTCGTGGTCGATGCAGCGCGTCCTCGGACGCCCGTCGCGGGCACGGCGAGCCGACGGCCGGGCAGCGGCCGGAAGGGGAATTCGGCGCGCGGACGTACGGCCGTCCGCATGCGCTCCTTCTCGCCTCGACCCCCGAGCGGCGCAGTGCGCCACGTCAGGAGGCCAACTCGCCCGGCCGGCAAGGCCACTCACCCCGCATCAGCCATTGCCGGACCGCGCTCTCCATACGTTGGACTAGACCAACTAATGGTGTCAACCCTTTCCCGCTTGTTACCGATTGGGAAAACCCCGCAGTTCACGGCGCTGCCGCGGGTTCGCTTTATGTTTCGGAGACTGACAAAAGGCCGGGTATGGTTCGGCAATTGACATAAGTGCGGAGACGATGAACCCCGACGGCCCCCCGGGCCGTTGAACCTGTCCGGCGTCACGGCCGGCCACCGCCGTGCCGGGCCACCGCCGCCCGCCCGCCGTACGTTGGGACTGTGGCACGCACCCGGCCGACACGCCGCCGGCCGACCCCGCCCGGCTGGCTGACCGAGAGCCTGCGGCCCCGGGACGCGCCGATCCCCTGGGCCGCGGCGGCCCGCGCCTCGGTGGCGCTCGCCGCCCCGCTCGCCGTCGGCACCGCCGCCGGCCGATCCGGCTACGGCGCGCTGGTGTCGATGGGCGCGTTGTCCGGGGTGATCGGGGACACCGCCGACGCCTACCGGATGCGGGTGTTCAACATCGCCGTGCCGCAGCTGTTCGGCGCCCTCGGCGTGCTGGTCGGCACCCAGGTGTACGGCTCCGGCTGGACGGCGGTCCTCGTGCTGACCCTGGTCGCGCTGGTCTCCGGGATGATCTCCTCGATCGGCGCGGTCGCCTCCGTCTCCGGTCTGCTCCTGCTGCTCAACGCCGTGGTCGGGGCCGGGCTGCCACTGCCCTCCCCCTGGTGGCTGCCGCCCGCCCTGCTGCTGCTCGGCGGTCTGCTGGTGCTCACCCTGACCCTGCTCGCCTGGCCGCTGCGCGGCGGCACCCCCGAGCGCGCCGTGGTCGCCGACACCTACCGGGCGGTCGCCGACCTGCTGGAGGCCACCGGCTCACCGGGCTACGAGGCCCGGCGCCGCACGCTCACCCAGTCGCTCAACCACTCCTACGACCTGCTGCTCGCCCGCCGCGCCCGCCGGCACGGCCGCTCCCCCACCCTGGTGCGCCTGCTCGCCCAGCTCAACGCGCTGATCCCGGTGGTCGAGGGGGCGTCCGCGGCCCAGCTGCGCCCGCCCGGGTACGGTCCGCTGTCGCCCGCCTACCCGGCCGCCGTCCGCGAACTGGCCGAAGCCGTCGAGCGGGGCCGCACCGGCCCCGCCCCGCCGCCCGAGCTGCCCGAGGCGCGCGGCCCCTCCACCCGGGCGCTGGCCGAGGCGATCGGGCACGCCGCCTCCGGCGTCCACGAGGCCGCGCCCGACCCGTATGCGGCCGGCGACCGGCTCGGCCGGCCCGCCGTCCTGGAGGTCCGGATCCGCCGGGCGACCCGCGCGCTGCTGCTGTCCGGTGCCTCCTGGCGGTACGGGCTGCGGCTGGCGCTGTGCATCGGGCTGGCCCAGGTGCTGGTGTCGGCGATCGCCGTCCCGCGCTCCTACTGGGTGGCGCTGACCGTCACCTTCGTGCTGAAACCGGACTTCGGCTCGGTGTTCTCCCGGGCGGTGCTGCGCGCGCTCGGCACAGCCGCCGGGCTGCTGATCGCCGTCCCGGTGCTGGCCGAGGTGCCGCACGGCTGGTGGGACGTGCCCGTGATGGCCGTGCTCGCCATGCTCATCCCGGTGCTCTCCGTCAAGGGGTACGCCTTCCAGACCGCGGCCATCACCCCGGTCATCCTGATGCTCTCCGACCTGCTCAACCACCAGGGCTTCCACCTGGTGCCGCCCCGGCTCTACGACTCGCTGATCGGCTGCGGCATCGCGCTGCTGGCCGGCTACCTGCTGTGGCCGGAGTCCTGGCACACCCGGATCGTCGACCGGCTGGCCGACGCCGTCCAGGACACCGCCACCTACGTGTCACTGGCCTTCACCACCGGGCCGGGGCGGGACGAGCCGGCCCGCGCCCGCTACCGGCGGCGGCTCTACCGGGACCTCTCGGCGGTGCGCAGCGAGTTCCAGCGGGCACTCACCGAGCCACCGCCGGTCGGCGCCCGGGCCGAGGCGTGGTGGCCGCTGGTGATCGCGGTGGAGCGGATCGTGGACGCCACCACGGCCACCCGGGTGCGGATCGAGCACGGGGCGCCGGTGCCGACCGCGGCCGAGGTACGCGCGGTCACCCGGGAGCTGACCGACCTGGCCGAGGCGCTGCGGGCCGGCGCACCGCCGCCCGGGGCCGACCCGGACGCGCCGGCACCGGACTGCGCGCTGGCCCGGCTGCACCACGAGGTGCACGCGGCCCGCTCGGTGGCCGCCCGCAACTCCCGGTAGACGGCGGCTCAGTCCTGGATCCGGCGCCAGGGCCGGTCCGCCTCCAGGGCGAAGGCCAGCTCCAGCAGCAGCCGCTCCTGCCCGTGGGCGGCCGACAGGTGCACCCCGATCGGCAGCCCGCTCGGCGCCGCCCCGGCGGGCAGGGAGATGCCCGGGCCGCCGGTCACGTTGTTGACCGGGGTGAAGGCGACGTAGCGCAGCAGTCGCTCGACCAGTTCGTCGAAGGCGACGTTCGGGCTGAGGTGCCCGATCGGCGGGGCGGTGTGGGCGAGGACCGGGGAGAGGATCGCGTCGTGCTCGCGGAAGATCCCCGCGTACACCGCCTCGGCCCGGCGCAGCCGCCGCAGCACGCCCGGGGTGCGCGGGAACTCGGCCTGGAACCTGCGGCGCAGCCCGGTGGTCAGTCCGTCCAGCCTCCCGGCTCGGAAGCTCGGGTCGAGCACCAGCCGGCCGGTGACCGCGATGATCCAGGCGATGTAGCCCCAGTACGAGAGGAAGTCCCTGGAGAACTCCTCGCCGAACGGCAGGGTGGTCGGCACGACCCGGTGGCCCATCGCCTCCAGCCGGGCGGCGGTCTCCTCGACGGCCCGGCGGGTCGCCTCGTCGGTCTTGGCGGTCGGCGAGTCGACGACCAGTCCGATCCGCAGCCGGCGCTCCCCCGGGCCCTCGACCAGGCCGAGCGGGGGCAGCTTCGGGTTGCGGTGGTGGCGTTCGGCGGCGGCGAAGAAGGCGGCGGTGTCGCGCACCGAGCGGGTCACCACCCCGTCGGTGACCAGGTCGATCGGCAGCTTGCCGCCCTGGGCGTTGGTCACCAGCCGGCCGCGGGTGGGCTTGAGGCCGACCAGGCCGCAGCAGGCCGCCGGGATGCGGATCGACCCGCCGCCGTCATTGGCGTGCGCGATCGGCACCACACCGGCCGCCACCAGGGCGGCCGCTCCGCCCGAGGAGGCGCCGGGCGAGTGCGAGGTCTTCCACGGGTTGCGCACCGGCTGGGCGGTGGCGAACTCGGTCGAGGCGTTCAGGCCGAACTCGGGCAGCCGGGTCTTGCCGAGCACCGCCAGGCCGGTGGCCAGCAGCTGGTCGGTGAAGCGTGCGTTGCGGCGGGCCGGGCGGGCGCGGAAGGCCTCGCTGCCCATGCCGGTGGGCAGGCCGCGCAGGTCGACGTTGTCCTTGAGGTAGGTCGGCACGCCCCAGAGCGGCCCGCCGATGCCCTCCCGGCTGATCCGGGGGCGGTCGTAGGAGGCGTGGGCGACGGGCAGCAGCGCGCCGTCTATCCGAGCGGCACGGGCGGCGGCGGCCGCGACGAGCTCCCGGGGGGTGACCTCGCCGGCCCGGACCAGGGCGGCCAGCGCCACCGCGTCGTGCGCGCCGAGGGCGTCGTCGGTGAACGCGTGGGCCCGCTCGTCGGCCATCCCAACTCCCAACCGGTAGTGCCAAGTAGCCGTACCGGCGGGTATACCGGCCGGTAATCGTACGGAGCTTCGCAGTGTAGGCGCGCGGCACCGCCCCCGGAAACCCCTGCGCCGGGCGGCCCCGGGCGAGCCGTCAGCCGTCTTGGGGCGCAAGGGCGTTCGGCACGCGCCCCCGCGTTCACCCCACCCGCCGGTCACGCACCGTTTCGCCGCCGGACGCGGGGAAAGATCACGATCGCCCGATGAACCGGCCCATCCCAGAGGTGACGCCCGTGACCACCCAGTACCACCCGACCGCCCAGTACACCTCGGTCACCGCGCCCGGCGCGCTCCCCCTGCTCGGTCACGCCCCCGCCTTCATCCGCAGCCCGCTGGACTTCGTGGCCCGCCTCGCCGCCCACGGCGACCTGGTCCGGCTGCGGCTCGGCCCGCTCGACGCCTACGTCGCCTGCCACCCCGACCTGGTGCGCCGGCTGCTCACCGAGGACCGCACCTACGACAAGGGCGGCATCATCATCGAGAAGGCCCGCGAGGCCTTCGGCAACGGCCTCGCCACCTGCCCCGCCGCCGCCCACCGGCGCCAACGCCGCATGCTCCAGCCCGCGTTCCACCGCGACCGGCTGCCCGGCTACGCCGCCATGATGGCCGAGGAGATCGCCGGCACCACCGCCCGCTGGCGCGACGGCGACGTGGTCGACGTACCCGCCGCGATGTACCGCCTCAGCACCGCCGTGACCGCCCGCTGCCTGTTCGCCGCGCACGAGCGGGCCGGCACCCTGCCCGTCCACGACTCCATGGACGTGGTCACCCGGGGCGTCGCGCGCCGGATGATGCTGCCGCTGCCCGGCGCCGACCGGATCCCCACCCCCGGCAACCGCCGCTTCAAACGCGCCCGGCAGGACCTGCGGGAGATCACCCGGCTCCTGATCGCCGACTACCGAGCGGCCGGCACCGACCACCAGGACCTGCTCTCCGTGCTGCTCAGCGCCCGCGACGAGCACGGACGGGGCCTGTCCGACGGCGAGATCCACGACCAGGTGGTCACCTTCCTGCTGGCCGGCATGGAGACCAGCGCCGCCACCCTCTCCTGGGCCTGGACCCTGCTCGCCGCCAACCCCGCCGTCCGCGAGCGCCTGCACACCGAACTCGACACCGTCCTCGACGGCCGCCCCGCCCGCCACGAGGACCTGGCCTCGCTGCCGCTCACCGCCAGGATCGTCAGCGAGACCCTCCGGCTCTACCCGCCCTCCTGGATCCTCAGCCGCACCGTCACCGCCGACACCGAACTCGGCGGCCACCGCCTCCCGGCCGGCGCCACCGTCCTCTACAGCCCCTACCTGCTGCACCGCCGCGCCGACCTCTTCCCCTGCCCCGACCGCTTCGACCCCGACCGCTGGCTCACCACCGCCCGCCCCGCCCCCGGCACCTACACGCCCTTCGGCCTCGGCGCCCGCCGCTGCATCGGCGACACCTTCGGCACCACCGAAGCCGCCCTCGCACTCGCCAGCATCGCCGCCCGCTGGACCGTCACCCCCACCCGGGGCCGTCCCATCCGCCCCCACCGCAGTTCCTCGCTGTCCCCCCGCTCCTTCACGGCGACGCTCAACCGCCGCATCCGCTGACGGACTCACCGGCCCGGTGTCCGCCGGGGTTCGGTACTGTCCCGGAACGGGCGGTCGCATCCGGGCCGGCCCGACCCTCCGCTCGACCGGGACACCATCAGCACATGAACGCTCGAAGCCCGTTGCGGCTCCTCACCGGGCTGCCGCGCGCCCTCCGCACGTACCCGCGGCGCTCGCCGCTGACGCTCGTCTACGTCGCCCTGCTGCTGCTCGGACACGCCTGGGTCGAGTACGGCCTGTCCGGCCGGCAGGCCGACGACCTGCGCGGCTACATCAGCACCAACCTGGACAACCTGCACGACCACCCGGTCCGCGCCCTGATCGGCAGCGCCCTGCTGTACGACGGCACGCTCACCGACATCGCCTCCACCGGCTTCGGCGGCACCCTGATCACCCTCGGTCTCGGCATCGTCGTCGGCCTCGCCTGGGCCGAGCGCCGCTACGGCACGCCCCGCGCCGCCGCGGTGTTCCTGGCCGGGCACGTCGGCGCCACCCTGATCACCGCCGTGGTGATCCTCCTCGCCCTCCAGCAGGGCTGGTACCCGGCCGACGTACGGGGGGCCTCCGACTACGGCATCAGCTACGGCGCCCAGGCCGCCCTGGCCTTCGCGGTGCTCGCCCTCCCCCGCTGGGCCCGCCTGCCCTGGGGCGCCTTCGTCCTCGCCTGGCCGCTCGCCGGCGACCACGAATGGCCCGGCCCCATTCCCGAGTTCACCACCGTCGGCCACCTCCTCGCCGCCGCCCTCGGCTTCGCCCTGGCCGCCACCACCGCCGCCCGCCACCGCCGCAGCGCCACCCTCGCCCCCGCCGGCAGCGGGGGCTGAGCGACGCCGGGGCCGCCGAGGGGTGTCAGTGCGGGGGGCGGCGGTCGGCGGCGAGGGTGGTCAGCAGGTGCTCGATCGCCGCCAGGCGCTCCCGCAGCTCGTCGACGTCGCCCTTGGTGGCGCTCTGCTCGGCCGCCTTGAGGGTGACCAGGAGCTGGCCGTCCGGCTCCAGGCGGGCCCGGGCGACATCGCTGACGTTGTCGCCGTTCTGCAGCCGGATCGCGTGCTCCAGCTCGGACGGGCGCAGCGCCAGCTCGCGCAGCGCGCCGGGCACCAGCTTGCCGTCACGGACCACCGTGGTGGGATCCCCCTCCAGGACACGGGCGGCGCGCGGGTCGCGGGCCAGCCAGCGGGTGACGGCGGCGTTCACCGCGACCAGGGTGACGGCGCCGACCACGCCGCCGAGCAGGCTGTTGTCGTTGCCGATGATCGCGTTCTGCACCACGTTGGAGAGCAGGAACACCACCACCATGTCGAAGGTGTTCAGCCCCGCCAGTCCGCGCTTCCCGGCGAGCCGGAACAGCACCAGGATCAGCACGTAGACGGCGACCGTCCGGAGGATCTTCTCCACGATCGGAATCTGGACGACCACCAGGTCATGCCACACGGCCCCGCTCCTCCCGTCGCGACTTCCGGAACGGGGCCGACGCTACTCTCCGGTGCCGCTACGAGCGCCGCTTGGGCTTGCCCCGCCGGGCCGCGGCGGGGCCGCCTCGGGCCTTCTGCGGGCCGGGCTTCTGGCCGCCCGCCTTCTGCCCGCCTGCCTTCTGCTGCTGGGGCTTGCGCGGCGACGCCGCCTTCCTCGGCTGGCTCTTCGACGGCGCCTCGGCCGCCTGCCCGGCCCCGCGGCCGCGCGAGCTGTTGACCGTGCGCCCCCGGACGATCCCGATGAACTCCTCCACCAGGTCGGTGGTCCGCTCCTGCGGCCAGGACAGCGCCACCTGCGACTGCGGCCCCTCCACCACCGGCCGGTAGGTGAGGTCCCGGCGGTGGTGCAGCCGGGCCAGCGACTGCGGGACGAGCAGCACGCCGACGTTGGCCGCCACCAGCTCGACCGCGTCCGCCGTGGTGTCCGGGCGGGCGATCGCCGGGTGCCCGGGCAGGGTGTCGGCGGTGAAGCCGAGGGTGTCGTCCAGCGGGTGGAAGACCACCTCCTCGGCGAGGTCGTCGAGGGCGACCTCCTCGGCGGCGGCGAGCCAGTGGTCCTTGGGGAAGACCACCACGGTGGTCTCGGTGTACAGCGGGATCGCGCTCAGCACGTCCTTGTCGACCGGCAGCCGGACCAGTCCGGCGTCCACCCCGCCCTCGCGAACCGTCCGCTCGCCCTCGGTGGAGGGCACCGCGACCAGGTCGAGCGGGACGTCCGGGAGCCGTTCGACCCAGACCCGGGCCCATTTGCCGGGGGTCACGCCCGGGACGTACGCGAGCCGGAAGGACGGGTTCACCTGCATGTCTGTCACAGGGCAAGGCTACCGACCGTGACCGGAAGCGCCCGCGCACTCCCTTACCCTTGTCACC
>NZ_JBHWDU010000083.1:0-37918 GCF_042734825.1 Kitasatospora sp. NPDC059648
GCCCGGTCCTGATGGACCGGGCGGGCCGAGGCGTTCTCGTGGGGTCAGGAGGGCAGCCGCAGGACCAGGCCGGGCCGGATGAGGTCCGGGTCGTCGCCGATGGCGGAGCGGTTGAGGGCGTAGAGCGCGGGCCAGCCGCCGGGGACGTTCAGAGCGGTGGCGAGCCCGTCCAGGGTGTCGTCCTCACGGACGGTCCACCGGCCGGTCCTGTTGGTCCCGCCGTCCCCGCCGTCCCCGCCGTCCCCGCCGGACGGGGCGCCGCCGGGCGGGGGCAGGACGCCGTCGCGCTCGTGGCCGCGGGTGGCGGCCTCCTGGCCGGGGGCGTTCTGCCGGCCGTGGGCGGGACCGTGGCCGCCCAGGGCGCGGGAGCCGCAGACCGGCCAGGGGGAGAGGCCGCGCCGGTCGGCCAGGTGCTGGGCGACGGCCATCTGCTCCTCGCGGGCGGCGAGGTCGGCGCGCGGGGCGTAGGCGAGGCCGCCGTTCTCACGCCAGGTGGGCTGGTCGAACTGGAGACCGCCGTAGTAGCCGTTGCCGGAGTTGATGTGCCAGTTGCCGCTGCTCTCGCAGGCCGCCACGCGCTCCCAGTCGTACTGGCCGCCGTCCGTCCTCCCGCCGGGGTCGGTCCCGCTGTCGCCACCCGGGGGAGCGGCATGGGCCGCGGGTGCGGCGAGGGCGACGGCGAGGGCGCAGAGCGCGGTCGGGACGAAGCGGCGGAGACGGGCGGTGGGAGGCATGGGCGGCTCTCAGGTCCGGGGACAGGGCGTGCGCCGTCCGGAGGCGGCGCGTTCCCACCCAGGCACGTCGAGTGGGGCACGCCGCCGCCGACACGTCCGGGAGGTCACCCGTTCGGCCGTCCCGGACCACCCCGGCGGCCCGCGGCCATCCGGCCGTACCCCTCTTCGAGGCCGACTCCCGAAGTGGCCGGGACCGCCTCTCGGCGAAGGGTGCGAACGGGCGATGACGATCGGTCAGGGACGGCGCGGGCCGAGCGCGGCGTGATCGGCGGCTCGGGTCTGTACGCGCTGCTGGACGAGGTGGCCGAGGTGCGGGTCGACACGCCGTACGGGCCGCCCGGCGACGCGCCGTTCCTCGCCGAGGTGGCCGGTCCGGTCCAGCGTTCAGTTGCCGTTCGCCGGCACCACGTTCGACCGTGGTCCTGACGTACCGTCCGGCTGGGAGCCTCCTGGGCGTTTCTCGAAGCCCAGGAGGTCCGGCAGTGGTGGCACATCCCTCGCGCAGAACGATCCTTCGAACGGGCACGGCGGTCGGCGCGCTGACCGCCCTGCCCGCGTCCACCCTGCTGTGGACCCAGCCGGCCGTGGCCGGCACCCCGGGCCCGGAGCAGATCCACCTCCAGTGGGGCAACGAGCCGTCCCGGGAGATGACCGTCTCCTGGGCGACGGCCGCCTCCGTCAGCCGCCCCCGGGTGCGGATCGGCACCCCGCGCGGCGGCGCGGGCCGCAGTGTCGACGCGTCCAGCCGCAGCTACGTCGACGGGCTCAACAAGGTCGAGACGTACACCCACCACGCCCGCCTGGAGGGTCTGCGCCCCGACACCACCTACGTCTACGAGGTGCTGCACGACGGCGCCCAGCCGGTGCGCGGCACCTTCCGCACCGCCCCCGCCCGCGGCCGGGCCGCCTTCCGATTCACCAGCTTCGGCGACCTCGGCACCGGCGACGACGTGTTCAAGAAGTCGTCCGTCCACGGCGCCGCCGCCGTCCGCCAGGTCGAGCAGTTCGGCCCGCTGTTCCACCTGCTCAACGGCGACCTCGCGTACGCCAACAACAACCCGCAGCTCCAGCCGCAGGCCTGGAACGCGTTCATGAACAACATGGCCAAGTCGGCCGCCAACCGGCCCTGGATGCCCGCGCCCGGCAACCACGAGGTGGAGGCTGGCGGTGGCGCCCTCGGGTACGCCTCCTACCTGACCCGCTTCGAACTGCCCGACAACGGCACTCGCGACCACTGCGGCAACTGGTACAGCTTCCAGATCGGCTCCGTGCTGTTCGCCAGCCTGGACGGCAACGAGATCGCCGTCGAGGACGACGCCAGCCTCGACCCGGCCACCGGCCGGTCCATCTACATCAGCGACTACAGCGAGGGCGCCCAACTCCGTTGGCTGGAACGGGTGCTGTCTCGCGCCCGAGCCGGACGGTCGGTCGACTGGATCGTCGTCAACCTGCACCAGTTCGCGATGTCCTCCTCCGCCGCCAGCCACGGCGGCGACATGGGCATCCGCGAGAAGCTGCTGCCGCTGCTCGACCGCTACTCCGTCGACCTCGTCCTGGCCGGGCACGACCACGACTACGAGCGCACCCACCCCGTCCGCGGCACCGAACCCGGCGGCCTGCTCACCCCGGCCGTCGTCGACGACGACCTGCGGCAGATCGACACCTCCCAGGGCACCGTCCACCTCATCCTGGGCGGCGGCGGCACCGCCGGGCACGACGACGTCTACCTCCCGGCCGACGGCGACGGCGTCCGCGAGGCCACCGTCCGCACCCAGCGCCTCACCTTCAAGGCCGACCCGGACGCCAAGGAGAAGGCCCACTGGTCCGCCGTCACCGACCCCGACACCACCCACCCCTACGGCGTCGCCGTCTTCGACGTCGATCCCGGACTGTTCCCGGGCGGCCGCACCACCATCACCGTCTCCTACTACCACTCCGTCCCGGCCACCGCCGCGAACCCGGTGCCGACGCCGGTGCTGTACGACCGCTTCACGCTGTACCGCGACCGCAGCGACGGCTGGGACGGCTGGGACGAGGACGACCGGGGTGAGGACGAGAACGCCCGGGGCGAGCGCGCCGCCTCCCGGCGGTAGCCGATCCTCCCGGCAGCCCGCCGCGCCGCCCCGGCTCGGCGGGCCCTGTCACGACGACGACCTGCCGTCCGGCCTGTCCCTCCGGCAACAGCACACCCTCGGCCGGCCAGGCTCACAGGTGCGCGATGTGCCGCATGGTCAGGTTGGTTAGGTTGTTCTGCCCTGGAAGTCGGCCAGGCCGACTTCCAGGGCAGAGGACCGGGGCCCTTTCAAGTGCCGGTGGCCCGGACGTAGACGTCGCCCGCACCCTCCACGTCGGATGGCCGCATCACCACGAAGATCTGCCGCCCGGCCTGCCCTACCGGTAGCAGCAGGCCCTCGGCCGGTTCGTCGCCGGGCAGCGCCGCCCGCAGGTCCTGCGGCAGTGGGGCGACGGAGCCGGGCTTCGGCAGGTCGTAGGTGTGGAGGAAGTCGTCGACGTTGGCGTAGTCGCCGCCGGCCATCCCGAAGTGCAGGTAGGCGACCGGCGACCCGTCGGCTGCCCGGGACAGCGCAGCGGCCGTTGGGATGTAGTACCGCCCCTTGCCGGGGTGCTGCTTGTAGTACAGTCCCGCCAGCCGCTCCGCGCGGTCGTAGTCGGTCTCAGGCCGGTCGAAGGACCGGCGCATTTCGGCCACGCCCCACCACACGCACCCCACCGTGACCAGCACGCAGGCCGTGAGGAAGACCCCCAGGAGCCAACGCGTCCACGTCCTGCCATCCGAAGTGCCAGGCGCCACGTCAGAGCTTCCTGGTCCTGGTCCTGCTGGCGCCCCCCATGTCGAAGCTTGTCCCATTCCTCAGCCGCTCGATGGAATGCCTCGGGGGTTACAGGACCGAATCTGCTGCAGGGTGACCGACTTCGCGAAGCGTCGCTCATGGACCGGTTCGGCGACGGTGATCCTGCCGGCTTCCGTGGACCAATGGCTGGTGCACGTGCTCAGGGACGAGCCGATGGCCCACTCGCCGTGGCGGGTCGCGGCCGCCGCTGACTCGCCGAAGCCGGTGCCGGCCTGGGAGAGCTTGTCCGCCCCCTCATCCAGCTTGGCTGCCGCTATGGGGAGCCGCTCAGGCTCCGATACGTAGCCGCCCATCCCATGCCCTCCCCGTGCTTGGATACGGCCTTGGTCCTCACACTAACGAGTGAACAGACGGGGGCGCAGTCGATCCGGGGAAAGGCAGGTGCGGGCTGCGAGGTGAGTGGTGCCGGGTGTCGGCGTGTGAGTCCTCGTCCGCGTAGGAAGTCGACCCGGCCGACTTCTCGCGCAAAGGGCGGTCTGGGAGGTCAGGCGGCCGCGGGTCGGTCGATGGCGGCGGTGTCCGGCTGGGCGAGCCAGACCAGGCGCGCGGTGATGCCGGGCCGGCCGGCGAAGTGGCACAGGGCCCGCTCGGGCGAGGGGAGGGTCATTCGGGCCCGCCCGTCGAGGCTGATCACGTGCGTCGGCCCGGCGTGGTCGACGAGCCCCCAGGCCGCGACCCAGCCGTCGGCGTCTTCCCGGCCCTCGTCGCACACCTGGACGACGGCGAAGAGCCGGGGAGCGGTGTCGAGGACGAGCCCGCACAGCTCCTGGTCGAACGGGATGCGGGGGTTTGGCGAGGGCGCAGCAGTCATGGAAGTCTCCTACGTGCAAGGGAGTTGAGCGCCCCAGCAAGGGCGAAACTGACGCACAATCAAAGTAGCCAGTCGGTAGTATGTAGTCCACCGCCTATGGGTAATTCATTGCACTACCACTCCATGGAGTGAAGGGCGAGCAGGGAAAGGGGACAGCGGATGCCGCCCAGTAAGATCCCGCCGAGCATCCGGCAGCGGCGACTCGGCACGGAGCTGCGCCGGCTGCGCGAGCAGGCTGGGCTGTCGGTCACGCGGGCCGGGGAGTTGCACGGTACTCAGCAGTCCCGGATCAGCAACATCGAATCCGGCGGATACCCGGTGAGCGCGGACCGGGTGCGGAGCCTGGCGCGTCTCTACGGCTGCGCGGATGAGGCCCTGATCGAGGCGCTGACCCGCATGACCGGTGGCCGCACCCGGGGCTGGTGGGACGAGTACCGCGAGATCCTCCCGGCCGGGGCGCTCGACCTGGCGGAGGTCGAGCACCATGCGCAATCGATGCGGATCGCCACGGTGATTCACATCCCCGGGCTACTTCAGACCCCTGAGCACGCTCGTGCACTCTTCCGGGATGTGGTGCCTCCCTTGTCGCCACCCGAAGTGGAGCACCTTGTCTCTCATCGCATCAAGCGCCAGGCGGTGCTGTACAGGGGACAGCCGATCCCGCTGTCGGCCGTCGTCCATGAGACCGCCCTGCGGATGGAATTCGGAGGCCCGGACGTTGCCCGGGACCAGCTGGAATACCTGCTGACCGTGAGCGAGTACCCGCACATCGACCTACGCGTGATCCCGTTCGGCACCGGCAGCTTCCCGAGTTCCGGTGCTGGGATCGTGTACTTCGCCGCCGAAGTCGCACGGTTGGACAGTGTGCAGGTCGACGGCGACCGGTTCGAGTTCATTGACACCGAGCCGCAGCTGATCAAGTATCGAGCCGTGTTGGACCGGTTGGAGGCGAGCGCGCTCAAGCCTGACGCTTCCCGCGACCTCATCCGCCGGATCGCCCAGAGCATTTGAGACGGGAACAATCGTGGCCGATCAGAGCTGGCAGAAATCCTC
Organism: Kitasatospora sp. NPDC059648; assembly: GCF_042734825.1. NCBI lineage: Bacteria > Bacillati > Actinomycetota > Actinomycetes > Kitasatosporales > Streptomycetaceae > Kitasatospora > Kitasatospora sp. NPDC059648. Next base: position 5,472 of record NZ_JBHWDU010000083.1, read on the forward strand.
CTTCAGCGGCGACACCGCCAACTGCATCTACCTTGCCGAAGCGTCCGGCGATGGCATCAGGATTCGTGAGAGTGATGCCCCTGGCATCATCATCTCGACCTCACCCGACGTGCTCCGCGCCCTTCTGCTTGGCGTCAAGGCGGGGGAGTTCGACCACCTGACGGCCTAGCCGGGTGCGCTCGGCCCACCCGGCCACCGGGGGTCCTGCGGCGCCGAGGGCGGCGAACAGGGCGCCGAGGAGGAGCCAGCCCGTGTGGCCCAGTGCAAGTGCCGCCCCGGTGAGGACCAGAGGTGCCAGGGCCTGGCCTGCGTTGAAGCCGATGCCGAGGAGGCCCTGGTACTGCCCTTGGGCGTGGTCGGGGGCGAGCCCGAACCCGAGCGCGTAGCCGCCGGAGGACTCCCACACCTCTCCGACGCTGTGGATGCACACCGCAAGGACGGTGAGCACTGGTGCGACCCACGCGGGAACGTCTGCCGTCAGCGCCATCAGCGGGCAACTGAGCAGGAACAGGAGCCCAGCGAGGCGCAACGCACGGCCGCCCTGCTGCGGGGTCTCCACCTTCGACCCGAGCCTGCTCTGCAGCAGCACGCACACCCCGCTGTTGATCGCGTACACCGCCGCCACCGTCCAGCGGGGCGCATCGGTGTGCGCGCTGAGCCAGATGGGCAGCAGCAACGAGACGACCTGGTACTGCAGCCCCATCGCACTGTAGAGCGCCACGAAGGACACGTACGGCCGGTCGGCCAGGACGGACCACCGGCGGTGCTCCGTCGGCCGGGGCAGGGGTCGGTAGTTGGGGACTCCCGCGAACGCGATCAGTGCGGCTCCGGCGAAGCTGGCGGCGTTGGCGAGGATCAGTGCGGTGTAGGCGGGGCGGGTGTTGATCTGGAGCGCGACGGCCGCCCCCAGGGTGCCGACGACCACGCCGAGGTTGACGAAGGTGCGCAGCCGGGCCCGGAAGGCGGCCGGGCGTTCGCCGCCGACCCGTGCGACGAGTGCACCGCCCGCCGCACCAGCGGCGGTGGCGGCGAGCCGGTCCAGGGTGGCGACGAGGGTGAACGCGAGCCAGCTGTCGATGAGGACGAAGGCCGCCATGGTGGCCGCCTGCACGACGAGGGCCGACAGCCAGACCGCGCGCGGCCCGTACCGGTCGGCCAGGTTCCCCGCCGGTATGCCGGCCGCCAGGCCGCAGAGGCCCGCGATCGTCAGTCCCGCTCCCACCTGGGCGGCGGACAGGTGCACGACCAGCGTGAAGTACAGGACGGCCGCGGTGTTGAAGAGGCCGTTCCCGACCCTGCTGACGAAACTGGCGGTGATCAGGGCCAGTTGGGGACGGAAATCCGCACTTCTCCTCAACATGATGATCAGGCTAACAAGGGCCGCCACTACGCTGACCGGCATGGACTGGCTGGATCGGGTGGCAGGGCTGAGGCGTTGGACGAACAAGGGCGTCCGCGCGCCGCACAAGCCGCTGTTGCTGCTCTACGCCCTGGGCAGCTACCAGCGGGACGCGGACGGGGAGTTGCGCTACAGCGCGGTCGAGGAGGAACTGAAGCGGCTGCTCGTCGAGTACGGGCCGTCGCACGCGACCACACCCGCGTACCCGTTCCACCACCTGGTCAGCGACGGCGTCTGGGAGGTCCGCACCGACCGGGGACCGGGGAGCCCCGGCACCGGGATCGGGGTGCTGCGGTCGAGCGGGGCCACCGGGCGGCTCGCGGCCGAACTGCGAGCGGCGCTCGGCCGGGAACCGGCGCTGCTGGGACGGATGGCCCGGGTGCTGCTGGACGCCCACTTCCCGCCCTCCCTGCACGAGGACCTCTGCGAGGCCGTCGGGCTCGACCTGGAGGAGGCCGGGACCGGGATCGTGCGAGGTGCGGCCCGGCGGCAGCGGGACCGGCGGATGCGGGAACTGATACTCACCGCCTACGAGTTCCAGTGCGCGTTCTGCGGCTACGACGGCGCCCTCGGCGCGAGCACGGTCGGTCTGGAGGCCGCCCACGTGCGCTGGTGGTCGCACGACGGGCCGGACGCGGTCGACAACGGGTTGTGCCTGTGCTCGCTGCACCACAAGCTCTTCGACAAGGGCGTGCTGGGGGTGGGGGAGGGGCACCGCATCCTGGTCTCCCAACGGTTCGTCGGCCGCAGCGAGGCCAGCCGCCAGCACGTGCTCGCGCTCGCCGGACGGCCCGTCATCGGTCCGCAGCCGGGTAATCCGCCGGTCGCGGACCGCCATCGGGAGTGGCACGTGCGGGAGGTGTTCCACGGCGACTTCCGGCGACCCGCGGGACAGCCGGCCGTGGCGGTCTGAGGCTCTGCCCTCGGCGAATCTGCGGCGGGCAGAGAAATCGGCCGGCTGGCCCGGTCGGGGGTGAGAGTGGGGTCGACGGCATCTTCGCCTCGACCAGGAGGGACCAGATGATTCCATTCGACGCGCCCCGCGCGGAGCAGGGCGACACCAGGCCCAGCGCGTTCGACGACCACCTAGCGGCGCAGCTGCTCGCGCAGCGGATCGTGCTGCTGGGCACGCAGGTCGACGACGTGTCGGCGAACCGGGTGTGCGCGCAGCTGATGCTGCTGTCGGCGGAGGACCCGCGCAGCGACATCGGCCTGTACATCAACAGCCCGGGCGGGTCGGTCACGGCCGGGCTCGCGATCTACGACACCATGCGGCTGATCCCGAACGACGTGTCGACGCTGGCCATGGGGTTCGCGGCCAGCATGGGGCAGTTCCTGCTCACGGTGGGGGCGCGCGGCAAGCGGTTCGCGCTGCCGAACGCGCGGATCATGATGCACCAGCCCTCGGCGGGCATCGGCGGGACGGCCGCGGACATCGAGATCCAGGCGGAGAACCTGGAGTTCACCAAGCGGTCCATCGAGCGGATCACCGCCGAGCACACGGGACAGAGCGAGGAGACGATCCGGCGGGACGGCGACCGGGACCGCTGGTTCACGGCGGAGCAGGCCGTGGAGTACGGGCTGGTTGACCGGGTGGTGCAGTCGGTGGCCGACATTCGTCCGGCCACCTCGCGTCGACGGATGGGGTTGTGACATGGGGTCCTACACGGTTCCGTACGTCATCGAGAGGACCGCGAAGGGCGAGCGGACGTACGACGTCTTCAGCCGGCTGCTGAACGAGCGGATCATCTTCCTCGGCACCGAGATCGACGACGGCGTCGCCAACGTGGTCATCGCGCAGCTGCTGCACCTGGAGTCGGAGAACCCGGAGCGGGAGATCTCGATCTACCTCAACTCGCCCGGTGGATCTTTCACTTCGCTGATGGCGATCTACGACACGATGACCTTCGTGCAGGCGCCGATCTCCACCTTCTGCGTCGGCCAGGCGGCCTCCACAGCGGCGGTGCTGCTGGCGGGCGGCGATCCCGGGCGGCGGTTCGTGCTCCAGCACGCGCGGGTGCTGCTCGGCCAGCCGGCCAGCGGCGGGCGGCAGGGGATGGTCTCCGACCTCAGCCTCGCGGCCAAGGAGATGGTCCGGATCCGCTCCCAGGTGGAGGAGGTGCTGTCCCGGCACACCGGGCACGACGTGGCGACGCTGCGCGCGGACATGGACCGGGAGAAGGTGCTCACCGCCGAGGAAGCCGTCGCGTACGGGCTGGCGGACGAGGTGCTGAGCCGGCGGCTCGCGTTCGCCTGATCCCCGGAGCGGGACCGGCGGCCGGTACCACGGGGGTGTACCGGCCGCCGGTCGGCTCAGGCGGCCAGGCAGAGGCCGTTGGCCTGCGCCGACGGCGCCGTACGGCGGTGGGTCGGCCGACTGCGGGTGCTGTGCCGGACCAGCTCGTCCTGGGCGAGCGAGAGCAGGTCGCCGAGGCCGAGCCCGAGGGCCTTGGCGGCGGCCGCGAGCACCTCGGAGGAGGCCTCCTTGCGTCCGCGCTCCAGCTCCGACAGGTACGGCATCGAGATCCGGGCCGTCTCCGCGACGTCCTTCAACGTGCGTTCCTGGGCGAGTCGTTCGCGTCGCAGGACGTCGCCGACGAGGTCGCGCCAGAGGGGTTCCTTGGGGGCGGGTGCCTCTGGGGTGCGGTTCGCCCCGCCCGGGGCGGGCGGCGAGGTCTGCGGGCGCAGCGGAATGACGCGGGCTTCGTTCGGCGCTTGAGTGCTCACCCCTCCAGCCTAGGGAATCGGGACGCCGGGGGAAGGGCGCGGCGTTCTGCCCTGGGTGAAGCCAGGCGGGAGGAAGAGAGGTTGTCGTGCCGTCAGCGGCGTCGGCCGACGTACGCCGCCGCGCCGCCGGCGGCCACCATGGCTGCCGCGGCGACCCCGGCGGCGATCAGGAGGCCGTCGTCGGCGCCCGTGGCGGCCAGCGCCGGAGCGGCCGTGGCCGTCGCGGTCGGCGTCGCCGTTGCCGCGGCCGGGGTCCGCTGGTCGGCCCGCGGCGACGCGGTCGGCCCGCCCGGGGGCGGCGTCGGGACCGCCGCGCTGGTGGCCGGGGCGGCGGTGGGCGTCGGTGTCGGGGCGGCGCTCGTGGGAGCCGCGGTGGGCGTCGGCGTCGGGGCGCAGGCGGTGCCGCCGTTCCAGGAGGCGATGCCCAGACCGGAGAACGGCTCGTCCGGGTAGTGCGGCAGCGGGTGGTCGCTGTCGCTCCCGTCGTACTTCTCGCCGACCGAGTAGAGGGCCAACTCGCCGTAGCACCGTGGCAGATGGCCGGTGACGTCGAGGGTGTCCCGGTAGTGCTCCCGGGTGAGGGTCGTGGTCGCCCAGCCGAGGAAGGTCTGCTGACCGGAGGTGGCCCAGGTCGCGCCCTGCGTCGCGTACGAGCCCAGCGAGACGTGGTAGTCGCAGCCCGCGGTGGGCACCCCGGCCAGCCGGACCTGGACGCTGCCGGACTCGGCGGGCATGGTGGCGTCGTTCGTCCAGTGGGCGCCGCCGTCGACGGAGTACTGGACCGGGGCGCGCCCGCAGTCGGGCTCGGCGTGGGCGGCGGGCGCCGCGAGGGCGGTGACCCCGATGGTCAGGCCGAGGGCCGTGAGCATCGGAAGACCGCGGCGGACGTGGCTGTGCATGGGGACGTGCTCCTGATGGGTGGTTCGGGTGTGGGTGTGGGTTCGGGAGTGGGTTCGAGGCGGGCGGGGCTCGGGATCCGCGGGGCTCACCGGGTCTGGAGCACGGGAGCCGGATCGCCGGACTCACCGGGCTGCGGGGTGTGGCCGTCGCCCTCGATGTCGACGTGCGGGAGCAGGCGGTCGAGCCAGCGGGGCAGCCACCAGTTGCCGTCGCCGAGCAGGACCATGGTGGCGGGGACGAGCAGGCCGCGGACGACGGTCGCGTCCAGGGCGACGGCGCTCGCCAGGCCGATGCCGAACATCTTGACCACGGGGTCGTCGGAGAGCAGGTAGCTGAGGAAGACGGCGACCATGATCAGAGCCGCCGAACTGATGATCCGTCCGGTGCTGCTGAGCCCCGCGACCACGGCGCGGCGGTTGTCCCGTTCCCGCAGGTAGCCCTCGCGCACGGCGCTGAGCAGGAAGACCTCGTAGTCCATGGACAGGCCGAAGAGCACGGCGAACATCAGCAGGGGCACGTACCCGGGGATCGGGACGGCGCCGTCCAGGCCGATCAGCCGGGCGCCCAGGCCGTGCTGGAAGACCGCGGTGAGCACGCCGTAGGCGGCGGCGACCGACACCAGGTTCATCACGGCGGCCTTCACGGCGACGACGGGCGAGCGGAAGGCCAGCAGCAGGAGAAGTCCGGCGACGGTCAGGACGAAGCCGACGACGAGCGGCATCCGCTGGGCGATCCGCGCGTTGAGGTCCGCCTGGGCGGCGGGGGTGCCGCCGACGTGCAGCTGCTGGCAGGTCCCGGCGGTGGCCCGGGGCAGTACGTCCGCGCGCAGGCGGTGGACGAGTGCGGTGGTGGCGGGGTCGGACGGCGCGGCGGCCGGGGTGACCTGCCAGCGGGCGGTGCGGCCGTCGGCGGCGAGCGAGGGCGGGCTGACGGAGGCGACGCCCTCGGCTCCGCGCAGCGCGGCGGTCACGGCCGCCAGGCGCGGGTCGTCGGGTCCCGTGGTCGGCTGGGCGGTGCTCCCTGCGGTCGGCTGAGCGGTGGAGGGCAGGACGTCGACGACCTGGAGCACGCCGTTGGAACCCGGGCCGAAGGCCGCGGCCATCCGGTCGTACGAGGTGCGGCTCATGCTGCCGGAAGCCTTGCTTCCGGCGTCCAGCTGGCCCAGGTGGAGGTGCGCCGCAGGGACGGCGAGGGCACCGAGCAGGGCGAGGCCGGCCAGCAGCAGGGGCCAGGGCCTGGCCGCGACCAGGGCGGCGATCCGTCCCCAGCCGCGCGGGCGCCCGGCGGGGACGGAGGCCCTGGGCGGCCTGGGTGTCAGCCGCCCGCCGAGCAGCACCAGGGTGGCGGGCAGGAGCGTGAGGTTCACGCCCAGTGCCGTCACCACGGCGATCGCCGGGGCGAGGGCCAGCGCGTACAGCAGGGGGAGCCCGCCCAGGGCCAGCCCGGCGAGGGCCGCGACGACGGCGCTGCCGGCGAAGGCGACGGACTTGCCGGAGCCGGCGGTGGTGCGCACGGCCGCGTCCTCGATCCCGACCCCGGCGGCGCGGAGTTCCCGGAAGCGGGTCAGGCCGAAGAGGGTGTAGTCGATGCCGACGCCCAGCCCGATCATGGCGGCGATGGTCTCGCCGGCCTCGGGCACGTCCATCAGGTGGCCGACGAGGCCGAGGACGGGCAGGGCGATGCCGAGGCCGATCACCCCGGCGAGCAGCGGCAGTCCGGCGGCGAGGAGGCTGCCGAGGGAGAGGGTGAGGATCACCAGGGCGGTGCCGAGGCCGATGGCCTCGCTGCGGCCGGTGCTGCCCCGGTCGACTGCGGCGGCCAGGGAGCCGCCCGGGGTCACCTCGATGCCGGCGGCCGTGGCCGGCGCCGCCGCGGCGAGCACGGCGCCCGTCATCGCGGGCGTCACGTCCCGCCCGGAGACGTCGAGTTCGACCGAGAGGTAGGCGGTGTGGCCGTCGCCGCTCATGGCCGTGGCGCCGGCCGGGTCGTAGGGCGTGGTGACGGCGACCACGTGCGGGACCGCCGCGATGGCCGCCGCCGCGCTGCGGACCGCGGCGGCGGTGTCGGAGGCGGTCAGCGGGGCCGCGCCGGCCGGGGTGTGGAGCAGGACGGGCTGCTTGCCGGAGGCGGAGGCGGGAAACGCGCGGTCGGCGATGTCCCGAGCGGCCTGGCTGTCGCTGCCGGGGATGGAGACGGCCTCGCTGGTGACGCGCCCGAACGTCGCGACGGCGCTGAGCGCGGCGGCCGCCAGCAGCAGCCAGGCGGCGATGACCCGCCTGGGTCTGCGGGCGCACCAGCGCCCCACAGTGGTGAACATCGGCGGTGGACAGCCCTTCCTCGCGCGGCGGGCAGTCTGCGGGCCCGCCAAAACTAATTGCACTCACCGTGCAATGCGTACACTTGCACTCGCGGTGCAAGAATGTCAACGAGAGGGCGGAGGAGCCCACGTGAAGCGGACCGAAGCCGCCGTGCCCGTCACCGACGGGCGGACGGAACGCGGGCGGCAGACCCGCGAGAAGATCGCCGACGCGATGTTGTCGCTGATCGACGAGAACCAGGCGCACTTCCCCGCCGACAAGGTGGCCGAGCGGGCGGGGGTGTCGCGCCGGCTGGTGTTCCACCACTTCGCGGACATGGCCGAACTGGCCGAAGTCGCCGTCAACCGCCGTCTGGAGCAGCTCGCGGCCCAGATCAGGCCGCTTCCCACCGAAGGGCCGCGCGAGCTGCGGGTGGCCGCCCTCACGGAACAGCGGGCGCGCATCCTGGAAGGCGTCACCCCGGCCAGGCTGGCCGTCATGCGGCTGGAGAACCCGTCCCCGCGGATCCAGGAGGCCGTCCAGCAGATGCTGGACTTCGCCCGCCTGCGGCTCACCCAGATCTTCGCCGCGGAGCTCGACGCGCTGCCGGAGTCCGCACGTACGGACCTGCTCCACGGGCTGGACGCGGTGACCACGTGGAGCGCCTGGTACCACTGGCGCAGCAGCGGGCTGAGCACCGAGCAGGCGCGCCGCACCATGGCCGCCACCGTGCACGCGCTCCTCGCCGGAGCGGGGGCTGGAGCGGGAGCAGGGGCCGAGGCCGGAACCGGGGCCTGAACGGGCGCCGGGCCTGGGCGCGAGCAGTCGGACGCCCGTGGCCGCGCCACCCGTGGGACCGGGTCGCGAGCCGATGGTCGGGAGGTGTCGCGGCAGGGGGCGTGCCGCAACCGGCTCCGCCGTCGTCCGGCCGCCGTTCTGCTCGGGAGCCGAGCCGCCGTCAGCCCGGGAAGAGCCGGCCGAGGTGGTAGTGGAGGACGGCGGTGGCCTCGTCCGCGGTGCGCTGGCCGAGCAGGACGCTCAGCCCGAGGCCGGCGGAGACGGCGAGGAGGACGACGGCCTCCTGGCGGGCGTCCAGTCGGGGGTCGGCGGTGCCGGCCCGCTGGGCGGCCGTCAGCTGGGCGACCAGGAAGGCTTCCATCTCGTCGGGGGCGGCGAGGAAGGCATGTCCGGCGAGCGCGGGGTCGGTGACGGAGAGTACGGCGTACTCGGTGTAGATGAGGTGGAAGGCCCGGCTCTCCTCGTCGGTGGGGACGGCTTCGAGCAGGACGGCCTCGATGATGCGGCGCGGGTCGGTGCCGGCGCCGGTGGTGCGGACGCGGCGCTGGACCCGCTCTCCCATCCGGGCGGCGAGGCGGGTCATGGCGGCGAGGAGCAGTTGCTCCTTGGTGTCGAAGTAGTACTGGACGAGCCGCACCGAGACGCCCGCCTCGACCGCCACCGAGCGCATGGTGACGGAGTGCAGGCCGCTGCTCGCCGCCGAGCGGAGCAGGGCGTCGATGATGTGGGCCCGCCGCTCCTCGTGATCCACCAGCTTCGGCATCGGGTTCCTTCCGGATGTTTTTATGGTACAAACATACCATCAAATTCGGGAGGGACCATGACCAGGACCAGCGTCGGACACTTCACCAGCGAGGCGGCGAGGACGAAGTCCCTCGACGCGTACGACCGGGCGATGGAGCTGTGGCCGAGCCCGCGCCGGGAACTCGACGTCGAGACCGGCTACGGCACTGTCCACGTCCACCACTGCGGCGCGACGACCGGCGAGCCGATCGTGCTGCTGCACGGCCATGCCGGGCACCCGTCCAACTGGTACCCGCAGATCGCGGCGCTCGGCGAACACCACCCCGTGTACGCGATCGACACGCTCGACGACCCCGGCCGCAGCGTGCAGCGGGCCGTCGCGGCCGGGTCGGCGGAGAACGCAGGGTGGCTCGGGGAGGTCCTCGCCGGTCTCGGGCTGGACCGGGTCCACCTGGTCGGCGTCTCCTACGGCGGCTGGCTGGCGCTCAACCTGGCCGTCCACGGGCCCGAACGGCTCGCCTCCGTCACCTCGCTGGACCCCGGCGGGATCGAGAAGGTGCCCGCGCGGTTCTACCTCCACATGGTCGCCGGCCTGTTCGGCATGCTCGCCCCGCCGCCGCTGCGCCCGGCGGTCGGCCGGCTGCTGGCCAATCCGGCGCTCAGCGCGCCGCGCGCGATGATCGCGCCGCTGATGCTCGCCATGCGCAGCTACAAGCCGAGCAGCCGCCCGCCGGCCCGGCCGTTGACGGACGAGGAGTTGGCCTCCGTCCGGCTGCCCGCGCTGGTGCTGGTGGGCAGGCGCAGTGCGCTGCTGCGCCCGCGCCGGGTGGTGGAGCGGGTGACGGCGCTGATCCCGGGTGTGCAGGCGGAGATCGTGGAACGGGCCGGGCACGGGCTGAACCTGGAGCGGCCCGAGCTGGTGAACGAGCGGCTGCTGGACTTCATCGACGCCGTCGGGCGGAAGCCACGGGCGGTGTCGCCCGGCGGCCGGTGACCGGGCGGGGGCGCGGACTCCCGCCCACCGGCCGCCGGATATAACTTCTCCGCCACCCCGGCCACCGGGCGGTAGTCGTCCGGCTGCCGAACGGTCACGGGCGCTGGAGCTGTCCACACTTCCCGGAGGCCTCACGTGTCACCCGTCACCCGTCGCACCTTCCTCGGCTCGGCCGCCGCCCTCGGCGCGGCCATCGGGTTGGACACCGCCATGCCCACAGCGCTGTCGAGCGCGTCCACCACCACGACGGGGACGATCCGCGACGTCAAGCACGTCGTGGTGCTGATGCAGGAGAACCGGAGCTTCGACCACTACTTCGGCACACTGAAGGGCGTGCGCGGATTCGGCGACCGCACCGCCCTCCAGATCGCGGGCGGCACCAGCGTGTTCGAGCAGCCGAACGGCAGCGGCCGGCAGTACCCGTGGCAGCTCAGCAAGACCAGGACCTGGTGGTGGGGTGTCAGCGCCGAGCAACTGGCGCAGTGCGACGGCTCGCTCGACCACTCGTGGTCCACCCAGCACAAGGCGTGGAACAACGGGAAGATGGACTCCTGGGTCGCCGCCAAGGGCTCGGACCGCACCATGGGCTTCATGGCCCGCGAGGACATACCGTTCCACTACGCGCTGGCCGACGCCTACACCATCTGCGACGCGTACCACTGCTCGATCCTCTCGGCCACCGGCCCCAACCGCACCTACCTGTGGTCCGGCACGATCGACCCGGGCGCCACCGCGGGCGGTCCGGCCTACGACGGCGGCTCCGAGTCGGGCCTGCACTGGCAGACGTACGCCGAGACCCTGCAGAACGCGGGCGTCAGCTGGAAGGTCTACCAGAACGCCCACGACAACTTCGGTGACAACGGCCTCACCTACTTCAACCAGTTCACCGGAGCGCCGAGTTCGAGCCCGCTCGCCCGGCGCGGCATGGGCTCGGTGCCCAGCACCGGCTCGACCCCGGACGACATCGCCGCCGCGATCAGGGCCGACGCGCTCGCGGGCACGCTGCCCCAGGTCTCCTGGGTGGTGGCCAACCAGCTGTTCTCCGAGCACCCGGACGGCCCGCCGGAGAACGGCGCCCACTTCGTCAACCTGGTGCTCCAGGCGCTGGCCGCCGACCCGGACGTCTTCGACTCCACCGTACTGTTCCTCAACTACGACGAGAACGACGGCTTCTTCGACCACGTGCCCCCGCCGGTCGCCCCGGCCGGCACCGCCGGGGAGTTCTGCAAGGGCACCAACATCGGCCTCGGCTTCCGCGTCCCGATGATCGTGGTCTCGCCGTGGACCCGTGGCGGCTGGGTCGACTCCCGGGTCTACGACCACACCAGCGTCATCCGCTTCCTGGAGACCTGGACGGCCGCCCTGGGCACCCCCGCCGTCTGCCCCAACATCAGCGACTGGCGCCGCCGGGTCTGCGGCGACCTCACCGGCGCCTTCGACTTCACCAGCCCGGTCTACGGCCTGCCCGCGCTGCCCGACACCAGCGCCACCCTCGGCCAGGCCGCCGCCAACGTGCAGATCAACCCGAGCCCCGGCACCAACGCCATGCCCGCCCAGGAGCCCGGCACCAAGCCCGCCCGCGCGCTGCCCTACCAGCCCAACGCCTGGGTCGACCGGATCGAGACCGGCGCCGACGGCCGGACCCGGCTCTGGATCGACCTGGCCAACCAGGGCCCGCAGGCCACCGCCTGGGCGCACTACTCGGTCTACGCCAACGCCTACCGCAACGGCGGCCCCTGGCAGTACACCGTCGCCCCGTACGACGCCGCCACCGGCACCGACGGCAGCGCCCGCGACTCCTTCGACATCGGCGCCGGCTACGGCAACGGGCAGTACGACTTCACCGTGCTCGGGCCCAACCGCACCCTGCGCCGCTTCGCGGGGAACGCCACCACGGCGGGCGGGACGGCGGAGGCCACCACCTCCTACGCGCCGGCGCCGGACACCGGCGACCCGGCGGTCTGGTTCACCATGACCAACAGCGGGCCCAGCGCCGTCACCTTCACCATCACCGCGGGCAACTACCGGACGGGCAGCTGGACCTACCAGGTCGCCCCCGGCGCCACCGCCAAGGACCACTTCAACGCCGTCACCCTCGCGCAGGGGTGGTACGACTTCACCGTGACCGTCAGCAGCGACCCGGCGTGGAGCCGCCGGGCCGCCGGTCACATCGAGACGGGCTCCGCGAGCGTCACCGGCTGACCGGCCCGCGCGCCGGCCCCCGGCCCTACGGCTGGGGGCCGGTCAGGTGCTCGACGACGGCGCGTTCGCGGCGCTGCTCCAGCCAGGTGCGGCTCAGGTCCTCCCACACCGCCTGGTACCGGGCGAAGACGCCGTCGAGGTGGCGGCGTGCCAGGTCGTCGGGGGCGGTCGACGCCACGAGGTACTCCAGGTCGTCGGCGAGCCGCCGGAAGCGGTACTGGGCCTCCTCCATCAGCACCCAGCGCGAGCGCCAGTTGAAGAACGGCTCGGCGGCTGCGAGCGCGGTCACCAGGGCGACCAGTGCGAAGGCCAGGTCCGTCCACCTGTGGAGGCCCAGCAGGATGGTGGAGGCCGCGGACAGGGCCAGCGTCAGCAGCTTGATCACGGAGGCGCGCCGACGGAACCTCTCCTTCTTCCCGCGGGCGTAGTCGTGGCCCCGGCGGATCTTGCCCAGCAGGAGCGCAGCCGTCTCCTGCGGGGTGAGCCCCGCGCCCGGCCCGTTGTTCGGTTGCACCGTTCCCCCTCGTCGTCTTCCCCGCGGTGCGGTCCGCGCCGCGTGCGGGATCAGCCAGACGGTAGCGGAGGCGCGGCCTGCGGTTCCTGTCGGCCGGTCAGGCGGGGAGTGCGGTGGCGGCCCGCTGGCCGGGGCCGGAGCGGTTCGGTCGGTCAGGCGGCCGCGGGGAGTCCGGCGGCCGCGCGTGCCTGGTCGTAGCGGTGGAGGATCAGGCGGGCGACGGCGGGGTGGGCGGCCAGTGGGCCGCCGGTCCAGCGGGCCGGGGCGGTGGCGGCGCGGCGGGCGAAGAAGCCGGGGGAGAGCAGGTAGGTGGCCAGGGCGACGGCGGGGTGGCCGGCGGCCCGGAGGTCGGCGACCGCCCGGTGGGGGGTGGGCGTGGCGGCCGAGAGGTGGGCGGGAGTGACCGGGCGGCCGAGGCGGGTGGCGAGGACGTCGGCCATCCGGGCGGTGTCGGCGAGGGCGGTGGGGTCGGAGGAGCCGGCGCCGGCCAGGACCACGGGGGCGCCGGCGGGGGCCCCGGCCTCGGTGAGGCGGTCGGCGAGGGCCTCGGCGAGCAGCGGGTGGGGGCCGAGCACCGGGGCGAGATGGGTGAGCGGGAGGCCGGCGGTGGCGAGCGCGGCGGGCAGGTCGACCCGGATGTGGTAGCCGGCGCCGAGGAGGAGGGGGACCAGGACCGGTCGGGCGCCGGACAGCCGGGCGAGCACCTCGGCGAGCGATGGCCGCGCCAGGTCCAGGAAGCCGCAGCGCACGGTCAGTTCCGGACGGAGCGCGCGAACCAGGCGCAGCAGGGCGCGGGTTGCGGTGGCGGCCGCCGGGTCGCGGCTGCCGTGGGCGACGGCGAGCAGCACCGGCGCCATCAGCCCGCCACCAGCCGGTAGCCGCGCTTGGGGACGGTGCGGATCAGCGTGGCGTGCGGCCCGAGGGCCGCCCGGAGCCGGCCGACGGCCGCTTCGACCGCGTGTTCGTCGGCCGCCGTGTCCGGCCAGGCGGCGCGCAGCAGGTCGGCGCGGCTGAGCACACGGCCGGGGCGTTCGGCGAGGGCCCGTAGCACTGCCGCGCCGCGCGGGCTGAGCCAGTGGCTCTCGCCGTCGACCAGGGCGGCGTTGCCCTGGAGCGCCAACAGCCTTCCGGAGAGGTCGACTTCGCGGCGGCCCCGGCCAGGCAGGGTGTCCGCGAGCAGCCGGACGAGTGCGCCGAGCCGGCCGCGTTCGGGGTGGACGGCGGGCAGGCCGAGGTCGGTGAGCGGCCGGGCGCACAGGGCGCCGACGCAGACCGGCAGCACGTCCTGGCGCAGCGCGTCGAGCAGGGCCTCGTACAGCCCCTCGGCCTGCGCGGTGGCGAGCAGCGCGGTGATCGCGGGCGCGCTGGTGAACGTGAGCGCGTGCACCTGGCGGCGGACGGTCTGGTCGAGGAGCTTGCGCACCGCGCCCGGGTCCTCCGGCGGCGCCCAGCGGTAGACGGGTACGGAGATCACCTCGGCGCCGCGTTCGCGCAGCGCGGCCGCGAAGGCCCCCAGGCCGACGCCGTGCTCCTGGACGGCGATCCGGCACCCGGCCAGCGGGCGGGCGAGCAGCCAGGTGAGCAGTTCGTCGGTGGCCTCGGTGACGGGGGAGTAGCGCTCGTCCAGCCCGCTGGCCCGAACCGCCCCGGTGGCCTTGGGGCCGCGGCTGAGCACGACCGCGCCGCGGCAGGCCTCGGCGAGGGCGGCGCCCCGGCCCCAGCCCTCGGCGGCGCTCATCCAGCCGCGCCAGCCGACACCGGTGGTGGCGACCACGTAGTCGAGCGGGGCGGCCAGGCAGCGGTCGGTGGCCTCGCGCAGCGCGAGGTCGTCGGCCAGCGGGAGGATGCGCAGCACGGGTGCCTCGACCACCTGGGCGCCGCGCCGGGCGAGCAGGGCGGTGAGCTCCTCGCGGCGGCGCGCGGCGGTGACGCCGACGGCGAAGCCGGTGAGCGGTCCTGGCGGGGTGAGGGTCGGTGCCATGCGGGCCAGCCTCCGCCGCACGTGTTACGGGGGCATTGCCCGGCCGTCACCCGCCGGTAAGCGGAGGTGCCGCTGCGGTTACGGCAGATGTCCGGGTGTGCACCCCGGTGGGCGGGCGGTGTGAGCGAGGTGTACCGCGGCCGCAACACGGGCGAAGCGATCGTGAAACAGCGGGCGGCGACCTTTCTCGGCATGACGCCGACCAGCCCCGCCGCCCTCGCCGCGGCCACCGACACCCACTGCCCGTACTGCTCGCTGCAGTGCGGGATGCGGCTGTCGCCCGGCCCGGACCGGGCGAGCGCGGACGCGGTCGTCGAGGTGCTGGAGCGCCCCGAGTTCCCGGTGAACCGGGGCGCGCTGTGCGGCAAGGGCCGGACGGCGCCCGCGCTGCTGGCCCGGGGAGCCCGGCTGACCGGTCCGCTGCTGCGCGACCGGCCCGGCGGCCCGCTGCGCTCGGCGAGCTGGCCGGAGGCGCTGGAGCGGGTGGCCGCCGGACTGGCCCGGACCCGGGCCGAGCACGGCGCGGACGCGGTGGGCGTGTTCGGCGGCGGCGGGCTGACCAACGAGAAGGCTTACCTGCTGGGCAAGTTCGCCCGGGTCGTGCTGGGCACCGCCAACATCGACTACAACGGCCGGTTCTGCATGTCCTCGGCCGCCGCCGCGCACCGCCGGGCCTTCGGCCTGGACCGCGGCCTGCCGTTCCCGTTGGCCGACATCCCGCACACCGGCTGTCTGATCCTGGTCGGCGGCAACCCGGCCGAGACGATGCCGCCGGCCGTCCGCTACTTCCGCGGACTGCGGGAGAACGGCGGCAGGCTGATCGTGGTCGACCCGCGCCGCACCCGTACCGCCGAGCTGGCGGACCTGCACCTCCAGTCGCGCCCCGGAGGGGACCTGGCGCTCGCCCTGGGGCTGCTCCACCTGGTGATCGCGGACGGTCTGGTGGACCGCGGGTTCGTCGACCGGCGCACCACGGGCTTCCAGCAGGCCCGCGAGTCGGCGATGGCCCACTGGCCGGACCGGGTGGAGCGGATCACGGGCGTGCCCGTCCACCAACTCCGCCGGGCGGCCAGGATGTTCGGCGAGGCCGCCACCGGCATGGTGCTCACCGCGCGCGGGCCCGAGCAGCAGAGCAAGGGCACCGACACCGTCGGCGCCTGGATCAACCTGTGCCTGGCCACCGGCAACGCGGGCCGCCCGTACGCCGGTTACGGCTGCCTGACCGGCCAGGGAAACGGCCAGGGCGGCCGTGAGCACGGCCAGAAGGCCGACCAGCTGCCCGGCTACCGCTCGATCGAGGACCCGGCGGCGCGCCGGCACGTCGCCGCCGTCTGGGGGGTGGATCCGGAGTCGATCCCCGGCCCGGGCCGGTCCGCGTACGAGCTGCTGGACGGCCTCGGGCGGCCCGGCGGCGTCCGGGCGCTGCTGCTGGCCGGCTCCAACCCGGCGGTCTCCGCGCCCAACGCCGGGCACGTCACCGAACGGCTGCGCGCGCTGGACCTGTTGGTGGTCGCCGACCCCGTCCTCTCCGAGACGGCCCGGCTCGCCGACGTGGTGCTGCCGGTCACCCAGTGGGCCGAGGAGGACGGCACCACCACCAACCTGGAGGGCCGGGTGATCCTGCGCCGCCGCGCCCTCGACCCGCCGGAGGGGGTGCGCAGCGAGCTGTGGCTGCTGCATGAACTGGCCGCCCGGCTGGGTGTTCCGGAGGGTTTCCCGGTCGAGGCGGAGCAGGCCTTCGCCGAGCTGCGCCGCGCCTCGGCCGGCGGCGACGCCGACTACGCGGGCATCAGCTACCGGCGGATCGCCGCCGAGGACGGGGTGTTCTGGCCCTGCCCCTCCGAGGACCACCCCGGCACCCCGAGGCTGTTCCTGGACCGCTTCGCGACCCCGGACGGCCGGGCCCGCTTCGCGGAGGTCACCCACCGCCCGGCCGCCGAGGAACCGGACGACGCGTACCCGCTGTACCTGACCACCGGTCGGGTCCTCGCCCAGTACCAGAGCGGCGCGCAGACCCGCCGGGTCGCCGAGCTCAACTCGGCCGCGCCCGGCCCGTACGTCGAGCTGCACCCGCGGCTGGCCGAGCGGCTCGGGGTCGCGGACGGCGAGCCCCTCGCCGTCACCAGCCGGCGCGGGCGGGCCGTCGCCCCGGCGCGGATCAGCGACGCCATCCGGCCGGACACCGTGTTCATGCCCTTCCACTGGCCGGGCGCGGGCCGTGCCAACAGCCTCACCAACCCGGCGCTCGACCCGGTCTCCCGGATGCCGGAGTTCAAGCTCTGCGCCGTCCGGGTGGAGCGCGCCCACCTGGAGGTGACGACATGAGGATCGCCGTGGTCGGCGGCGGCATGGCGGCCGCCCGCTTCGCCGAACGGTACGCCGCCCTCGGCGGGTCCGGTGCGGTGACCGTGTACGGCGCGGAGCCGCGTGCCCCGTACAACCGGGTGCTGCTCGCCGAGGTGCTGACCGGCCGCTACGACGCGGAGTCGATCGCGCTGCCGCTCGGCGGGGCCTCGGCCCGGCCCGGCTGCGAGGTGGTCGCCCTCGACCTGGCGGCCCGCACCCTGGGGCTGGCCGACGGCACCGTGGAGCCCTGGGACGAACTGGTGCTCGCCACCGGCGCCAACCCGGTGCTCCCGCCGGTGCGCGGGCTGCGCCGCCCCGACGGGTACGGGCTGGCCGAGGGCGTGCACACGCTGCGCACCCTGGAGGACTGCGCCCGGCTCGCCGAGGAGGCCGTCGGGGCGAAGCGGGCGGTGGTGATCGGCGGCGGGGTGCTCGGTGTGAGCGCCGCCCGGGCGCTGGCGGCGCTCGGCGTCCGCACCGAGATCGTCCACCAGGCGCCGCATCTGATCGAACGCCAGCTCGACGGGGAGGCGGCCGCCGTGCTGCGCGAACGCCTCCAGGCGCTCGGCGTCGACTGCTACACCGGCAACCGCGCCCGGGCCGTGCACGGCGGCACGGGGGTCCCCCCGGCCGGGGGCCGGGGGAGCGTCGGATCGGTGGAGCTGGCCAGCGGCTACCGGCTGGACTGCGACCTGGTCGTCCTCGCCTGCGGCACCCGTCCGCGCACCGGGCTCGCCCACGCCGCCGGACTGCCCGTCGCCACCGGGATCCTGGTGGACGACCGGCTGGCCGCAGCCCCGCACGTCGCCGCCATCGGCGACTGCGCCGAGCACCGCGGCACCGTCCACGGCCTCGCGGGCCCCGCCTGGGACCAGGCCGACGTGCTGGCCCGCCGCCTCTCCGGTGCCGAACCCGACGCCCGCTACCCCGGCACCAGCCCGCGCGCCCGGCTCAGCACCGGCGACCTGGAGTACGCGGCCTTCGGCGCCGTCGACGAGAACCTCGACCCCGGCCTCGACGTGCTGCGGCTCACCGACGCCACCCGCGGCAGCTACAAGAAGCTCGTCCTGCGCGGCGACCAGCTGGTCGGCGCCATCCTGCTCGGCGACCTGGCCACCGTGGACGCGCTGGCCGGCGCCTTCGCCGACGGCGGCGCCCTCGCCGGCCACCCCCTGCACCTGCTCACCCGAGGAACTGCGATGACTGGAGAGGCCCGATGACCGGAAGTACTGGGACGACGGCAGACGACCGCACCGTCCGCGACCTCGTCCTGGTCGGCCACGGCATGGTCGGCCAGCGCTTCCTGGAGGCGTGGAGCGAGCAGCCGGCCGCCCGCGGCTGGCGGGTCACCGTGCTCGCCGAGGAGCCCCGGCCCGCCTACGACCGGGTCCACCTCAGCTCGCTGTTCTCCGGCAGCACGCCGGAGGACCTCGCGCTCTGCCCGTCCGGCTTCCTCGCCGAGCACGGCATCGACCTGCGCCTGGGCGACCCGGTGAGCGCGATCGACCGGGCCGGGCGGACCGTCACCACCCGGTCCGGTGCCGAAGTCCGGTACGACGTCCTGGTACTGGCCACCGGCTCGGTGCCCTTCGTGCCGCCGGTGCCCGGGACGGACGCGCCCGGCTGCCACGTCTACCGCACCATCGAGGACGTCGACGCCATCCGAGCCGGGGCCGCCACCGCCCGTACCGGCGTGGTGGTCGGCGGCGGGCTGCTCGGCCTGGAGGCGGCCGGCGCGCTGCGGGCCGGGGGCCTGTCCACCCACGTGGTCGAGTTCGCGCCCCGGCTGATGGCCGTCCAGGTGGACGACGGCGGCGGCGCCGCGCTGCGCCGCAGGATCGAGGCGCTCGGCGTCACCGTCCACACCGGCGCGGGTGCCAGCGGCGTGCTCACCGGCCCGGACGGCCGGGTCCGCGGCCTCGCCCTCTCGGACGGGCGGGAGCTGCCCGCCGACCTGGTGGTCTTCTCCGCCGGGGTGCGCGCCCGCGACCAGCTCGCCCGGGACTGCGGACTGCCGGTCGGCCAGCGCGGCGGCATCGTCGTCGATGCCCACTGCCGCACCGAGGACCCGGCGGTGCTGGCCATCGGCGAGTGCGCCGAGGCCGCCGACGGGCGGGTCTACGGGCTGGTCGCCCCCGGGTACCAGATGGCCGAGACGGCCGCCCGCACCGTCGCGGAGCAGCAGGGGACGGGCTTCACGGGTGCGGACACGTCCACCGAGCTCAAGCTGCTCGGCGTCGACGTCGCGAGCTTCGGCGACCCGCACGGCAGCGCCGAGGGCGCGCTCGACGTGCTGTACAGCGACAGCCGCAGCGGCGTCTACCGCAAGCTGGTGATCGGTGCCGACGGCGCGCTGCTCGGCGGCGTCCTGGTCGGCGACACCGAGGGCTACGGCGCCCTGCGCCCGCTGGCCGTCGCCGGGAAGCCGCTGACCGTCGCGCCCGAACAGCTGGTGCTGCCGGCCGGATTCGCGGGCAGCGCGGGGCCGGTCGCGCTGCCCGACGAGGCGGTGCTCTGCTCCTGCCACAACGTCACCCAGGGCGCGGTGCGGGCCGCCGTGCGCGAGCAGGGCGCCGACAGCGTCACCGCCGTCAAGAAGTGCACCCGGGCCGGCACCGGCTGCGGCAGCTGCCTCAAGCAGCTCGGCACCGTCGTCAAGGAGGAGCTGGAGGCCGCCGGGGTCTCCACCGTCCAGGGCCTGTGCGAGCACTTCGCCCACAGCCGCGCCGAGTTGTACGAGATCGTCCGGGTGACGGGGCTGGCGAGCTTCTCCGAACTGCTCGCAGCGCACGGCACCGGCGGCGAGGGCTGCGAGATCTGCAAGCCGACCGTCGCCTCCATCCTGGCCAGCCTCGGCAACGGCCACATCCTGGACGGCGAACAGGGCGCCCTGCAGGACTCCAACGACCACTTCCTCGCCAACCTCCAGCGCAACGGCTCCTACTCGGTCGTCCCCCGGGTGCCCGGCGGTGAGATCACCCCCGAGGGGCTGATCGCCATCGGCGAGATCGCCCGCGACCACGGCCTCTACACCAAGATCACCGGCGGTCAGCGGATCGACATGTTCGGCGCCACCGTCGACCAGCTCCCGGTGATCTGGCGCAAGTTGGTCGACGCCGGATTCGAGTCCGGGCACGCCTACGGCAAGTCGCTGCGCACCGTGAAGTCCTGCGTCGGCGAGACCTGGTGCCGCTTCGGCGTCCAGGACTCCACCACCCTCGCCATCGAACTCGAACTGCGCTACCGGGGGTTGCGCTCCCCGCACAAGCTCAAGGCCGCCGTCTCCGGCTGCGCCCGCGAGTGCGCCGAGGCGCAGAGCAAGGACTTCGGCATCATCGCCACCTCGGCCGGCTGGAACCTCTACGTCGGCGGCAACGGCGGCACGACCCCGCGCCACGCCGACCTGCTCGCCGCCGACCTCAACCGCGACACCCTCATCCGCACCATCGACCGCTACCTGATGTTCTACATCCGCACCGCCGACCGGCTGGAACGCACCTCGGTCTGGCTGGAGCGGCTGGAGGGCGGGCTCGACCACCTGCGGGCCGTCGTCCTCGACGACTCGCTCGGCATCGCCGCGGAGCTGGACGAACTGATGGCACGTCACATCGGCGGCTACCGGGACGAATGGGCCGAAACCCTGGCCGATCCCGACCGGATGCGCCGCTTCGCCTCCTTCGTCAACGCCCCCGGCACTCCCGACCCCGCCGTGACCTTCGTCCCCGAACGCGGCCAGATCCGCCCCGCCCGCCCCGGCGAGGCCGGCCGCACCCTCAACGCCCCGGTGCCGGTCGCCGGGGCCCGACCGGAGGTGCTCACCCCGTGACCGTACAGATCCATGACGGCGACCGCTGGCAGACCGTCTGCGCCCTCTCCGACCTCCAACCCGGCCGCGGCGTCGCGGTGCTGCTCCCGGAAGCCGGCCAGGTCGCGCTGTTCCGCGACAGCTCCGGGCGGCTGTACGCCGTCGACAACCTCGACCCCTTCAGCGGCGCCCCCGTCCTCTCCCGCGGCCTGCTCGGCAGCCGCGGCGACCGGCCGACCCTCATCTCGCCGATGTACAAGCAGGTGTACGACCTCACCGACGGGCGCTGCCTGGACGAGGACACCGCCCCCGACGGCGCCCCCGCCGTACTGCGCCGCTGGCCGGTCCGGGCCCTGGACGCGGAGGCGGCGGCATGACCACCGCCGTCGAGGCCGGACCGGCCTCCCCGCTGGCCGGCTGGGACCCGGAGGACGAGGAGTTCTGGGCGCGCGACGGCGCCCGGATCGCCCGGCGCAACCTGGTCCTCTCCGTCCTGTCCGAGCACATCGGCTTCTCGGTGTGGAGCCTGTGGTCGGTGCTGGTCCTCTTCCTCGGGCCCGAGTACCACATCGACACCGCGGGCAAGTTCACCCTCACCGCCCTGCCGACCGCGCTCGGCGCCCTGCTGAGGCTGCCGTACACCTTCGCCGTCGCCCGCTTCGGCGGCCGCACCTGGACGGTGGTCAGCGCCCTGCTGCTGCTCGTGCCCACGGCGCTCGCCGCCCTGGTGCTGGAGCCCGGCGTCCCGTACGGCACCCTCCTCGCGGTGGCCTGCGCGGCCGGGGTCGGCGGCGGCAACTTCGCCTCCTCGATGGCCAACATCAACGCCTTCTACCCGCACCGGCTCAAGGGCTGGGCGCTGGGCGTCAACGCGGGCGGCGGCAACCTCGGCGTCCCGGCCGTCCAACTCCTCGGCCTGCTGGTGCTGGCCACCGCGGGCGCCGCCCACCCCCGGCTGCTGCCGCTGGTCTACCTTCCGCTGATCGTGCTCGCGGCGGCCGGTGCCCGGTGGCGGATGGACAACCTTCCGGTGGCCCCCAGTGGCGAGGGCCGCGCGCTGCGCGAGGTCGCCCGGGACCCGTACGGCTGGGCCGTCTCCACCCTCTACATCGGCACCTTCGGCTCCTTCATCGGCTTCGGCTTCGCCTTCGGCCAGGTGCTCCAGGTGCAGTTCCACGACCGCTTCGACACCCCCGTCAAGGCGGCCGCCCTCACCTTCCTCGGCCCGCTCCTCGGCTCGCTCCTGCGCCCGGTCGGCGGCCGCCTCGCGGACCGGTACGGCGGCGCCCGGGTGACGCTCGCGACCTTCGCCGCCATGGGCGCCGGCACGGCGGTGGTGCTCGCCGCCTCCCGGACGGGCTCGCTGCCGCTGTTCCTCGGCGGGTTCACCGCACTCTTCGTGCTCAGCGGGATCGGCAACGGCTCGACCTACAAGATGATCCCGGCCCACTACCAGGCCCTCGCCCACGCGGCGATCGCCGCCGGCGCGGACCCGGCGGCCGCCGAGGCCGGCTCCCGACGCCGGACCTCCGCCCTGATCGGCCTGGCGGGCGCGATCGGCGCCTTCGGCGGCGTCCTGGTGAACCTGGCCTTCCGTCAGTCGTTCCAGGCCGGCCACAACGGCGACCCTGCCTACCTCGGCTTCCTGGCGGCCTACCTGCTGTGCTCGGCACTGACCTGGACGGTCTGGCTACGGCGCCGGTGAAGCGAGCGGCCCGGCCTCCCGGCCGGGCCGCCGCGCTCTTCGGCGGTTCCACCGGTGAACAGGACTGTCTCCCTTCGGCCGCTTGTTCTACAGTTCTGTAGAACTACATGGACGACACAACGGGGGAACAGCATGGACAGGCCGCTTCGAATGCCGCAGCAGGACCGGGCCGACTTCGAGACGGAGCTCGGGAGGGCGTTGGCAGCGCCGCAGGTGCGGGCGGCGTTGCGGGAGAGCGGGGACGAGGCGCGGGGGGTGGAGCGCTTGCGGCGGACGGCGCGGGAGAACGCCGCGTACGTGCTGGCCGCGGCGGCGCCGGAGTACGAGCGGTACGCGCTGTTGCGGGCGGACGCCGATGCGCAGGCGCGGCTGCCGGTGGACGCGCCGGAGCGGGAGCGGGCGTCGGGGTGGTGGGGGGTGCTGGCGGTGATCGTGCCGATCGTCGCGGTGGCGGCGGCGGTGGTCTTCCTGCTGCTCGGCTACGTGCTGGGCAGCGCCCTGGTGGCGGCCGGCTGGGTGGCGGCCGGGGTGGGGGCGGTGTCCCTGCTGGTGGGCGGGGCGGGCCTGTTCGGGGCGGCGGCTCGGGGGAAGGGGTCGGCTGACGGGGAGGCGGACGGCCCGGGGGACTTGGTGCAGGCGCGGGACGCCTGGCGGTCGGCGCTGGCGGAGCGCGGGCTGGTGCCGTTCCTGGTGGCGCAGGCGACCGTGCGTCAGGTGTGAGGACGAGCGTCGGGGTGCGGCGTGCCGGGGCGGAGCCCGGTCGGGTAAGGGGCAGTTAAAATCCGCTTCCCGTTGCAGGAGGGGCCTTGTGTGCGCCAGTCAGTGAAATATCATATGGCGCATTGCACAGCGGTCCCGGCGAGATCCGGTTCCCATCCCCCGCCGCATCCGGTTGACGAGCTGTCAGCTCCGTACGCGTACCGCAGACCGTGCACCCTTCCCCCATGTCACGAGAGACGGAACCCGACCCGTGTTCAGATTCCGATCCCGCACCTCCCGACGCGCCCCGCGCACCGCCCTGGTGGCGCTCGCGGCCGCCCTGGCCGGTGCCGCGCTCAGCAGCCCGCTGTCCGCGATGGCCGACTCCCACCCGACTCGGGCCGCCACCGTCGCCGTCCAGCCGGGCACCCCGAAGACCGCCGCAGCCCCGCAGAAGTCCGGGCCGCGCCGGGCCAAGGCGGCCAGGACCGGTCCGGTCGCCGCAGCGAACGGCGGCGCTGCGAACGGCGGCGCCGAGAAGACGCCCCAGCTGGTGGACGGCGCCGACCCGGGCACCGGCGGCAAGGACGGGGACGGCTCGGTCGCGAACCAGTACGACCTCCAGGTCACCTACAAGGGCGGCCAGGAGTCGACCGGCGTGGTGATCGGCCCGCCCAAGGTCTACCTGGTGCTCTGGGGCTCCCAGTGGGGGACTCCCTCCACCAACGCGTCCGGCGACACCGTGGTGAGCGGCGACCCGGACCAGGCCGCCCCGTACCAGCAGGACTTCTTCAAGGGCCTCGGCAGCTCCGGCGACGGCTGGAGCGCCGTCCTGACCCAGTACTGCGAGGGCATAGCCGCCGGTTCCATCCAGTGTCCGGCCGGTTCCGCGCACATCCCGTACCCGCAGCAGGGCAGCGTGCTCGCGGGCGTCTGGGTGGACAACGGCGCCCCCGCTCCGCAGGCCGCGACCGAGCCGGAACTCGGTGCCGAGGCGCTGGCCGCCGCCAAGCACTTCGGCAACCTGACCGAGGCGCAGAACCGCAACGTCCAGTACGTCATCGACTCGCCGCAGGGCACCGACCCGGACAAGTGGAAGGAGCTCGGGTACTGCGCCTGGCACGACTTCCAGCGCTCGCCGTACGGCCAGCTCGCCTACACCAACATGCCGTACCTGACGGACGTGGCCGGCTGCGGCACCAACTGGTTCGGTGAGAACACTCCGAGGGGCCGGCTGGACGGCTACGGGATCATCGGCGGCCACGAGTACGCGGAGACGGTGACCGACCCGAACACCCCCGGCGGATGGACGGACGCCACCGGCCAGGAGATCGGCGACAAGTGCGCCTGGATCCCCAAGGGTTCCAACGGCGGGCTGTTCTTCGAGGACCTGGCGACGGGCAGCTTCCCGCTGCAGACCCTGTGGTCCAACGCCGACCACCTGTGCATGGCGTCCGACCCGGTGGTGGCCGCCCCGCCGGTGTCGGTGAGCACGATGTGCGACCGGACCGACAGGGCCGGGCAGCCGTTGTCGATCCCGGCGGTGGGCGTGTCCAGCACCGGTTCGGCCCTCACCTACTCCGCCACCGGGCTGCCGCAGGGCCTGGCGATCGACGCGAGGAGCGGGGTGATCTCCGGCACCGCGGCCGCCACCAACGGCTACCAGCGGATCAACGTGACGGCGACGGACCCGGCGGGCAAGAGCGCCTCCACCGGCTTCTGGGAGAGCGTCGGCGCGGGCGGCGGAACGGGCTGCGGCGGGATCGAGCAGCTCATCGACCCCGGCTTCGAGAACGGCTCGGCGGACGTCAACCACACGGTGATGACGGACTCCTGGGGCCCGTCGGGGTACAACATCATCACCCCGTCCAGCCTGCACGCGCCGCACTCGGGCTCCTGGTACGCCTGGCTCGGCCAGAACACCGGAACGGACGACTCCATCACCACCTACCTGAACACCTACCCGGGCTACGGCCGGGCGACCTTCTCCTTCTGGCTCGACACCGAGTCGACCAACACCTCGGCCGCCGCGCCCGACACGCTGTCGCTGGTGGCGATCGACCAGTACACCGGCCGGCCGCTCGGCACGGTGAAGACCTGGACCAGCCAGAACGCCACCGGCGGCTACCAGTACCAGGCGGTGGACCTCTCCCCGTTCATCGGGCAGGTCGGCTGGGGGACCACCATCGGCCTCAAGCTGGTCTCGCACGAGACCGGGACGACTCCGGGCACCGCGTTCCTGATCGACGACGCCTCGGCCCGGGAGAGCTGACCCGACACCCGAACTCCGGCCCCGGAAGCGCGCGTCGCGGTTCCGGGGCCGGAGCCGTCGCACCGGCTACCGGGTGTCGGCGTTCGGCCGGGCGGCGTCGACCAGCAGTTGGACGGCGTCGAGCGGGAGGCCGAGCCGGCGGGCGATCCAGGCGGCCGGGCGGCCCGTCCTGGCGAGCATCCAGGCCGAGTACAACTGCCCCAGCTGGGGCGCGTGTTCGGCGAGCAGCAGAGGGCGGACGGCCTCCATCGGGAAGCCCTCCAGGGCGCGGGCGCTGTACTCGCGGCCGTTGGGGCCGGGCGGGGGCAGCGGGAGCGGGCGGCGGGCGTCGAGCCAGCGGCCGAACAGGACCGCTCCGACGACCAGGAGCCCGGAACAGGAGACGCCGATCAGGGCGCCGCCGATGACCGGGCGGTCCTCCTCCTCGGCGAGGCCGAGGGCGACCTCCTCCAGGACGAGCAGGCCGAGGACGGTGAGCAGCACCGCCGTCCGGCCGGCAGGCGGGAAGAGCCGGGACGTCGTCATGGGAAACCTCTTCCTCGGCGGGGGTGCCGGGGGGCGGGGGCGGGCGCGGCGACTCACCTTCCGTACAACGGCGGCGGGCGGACAGGGGCACGCTGGGACGGGCCGGACGGTGAAGGCCCTCGCACCGGGTTGACGATCCGTCAAAAACTCAACCAAGTGCGGGAGTTCCGTGAACGGGGGCCGAATTCCACCTTCGGGGTCGTCGACAGCATAACCCGGCCATGTCAACTTCGACAGCCGTGTCGAAGTTGGCGTACGGAGGATTCGGGTCCATGGACGTCCTGGAGGATCCACCAGCAACCGGCCGGTGCGAATGGTGTCCGGACCCACTCGTGACGCCCACCCGTCGGGCGCTTCAATCGCCCTACCGAACGAACGAGACCCGCCGGGGACGGTGGGCAAGACATGGATCTGAACACGGTGGCCGAGATACGGGACGCCCGGCTCGGCGGCGCCTGGCGGCCCGGCGACGCCCGCCTCGGCGGCGGGACGTACCGCCTCTCCGAACCGCAGCCGCACATCCGCCGGCTGATCGACCTCGGCCGGGTGGGCTGGGAGCCGCTCGTCCCCACCCCGGACGGCGGCCTGGAGATCGTCGCGACCTGCACCGTCGCCCAGCTCTCCCGGTACGCGCGGACCGCCGGCCGGACGGCCGCGCCGCTGGTCGAGCAGTGCTGCCGGGCGTTCGCTGCGCGACGCCACCGGCATCCGCTTCACCGGCCCGCCGTTCCTGCGCGACCGGGTGTGGCAGGCGCTGGCCGACCGGCGGCTACGGTGAGTGAGGTGAGCGGCCTCCCCGGCCGGTGGTCCACAGTGGTAGGGGAGGCCGGAACCGATGGGACTCACCAGTCACAAGCTGCTGGCGCTGACGGCACTGCTCGCGGTGTTCACGGTGCTCGGCACGCTCTGGGTCTGGCCCAGGCTCGCCGTCCGCAGCTGGCCCGCGGTGTTCCTGCGGCTCGGCACCATCGCCGTCACCCAGCTGTCACTGCTCGCCGTGCTCGGGCTGGCCGTCAACGACTACTTCGTCTTCTACAGCAGCTGGTCCGACCTGCTCGGGCACGAGCACAGCATCGGCGTGATCCAGGGCGGGGGCGGGAATCCGGACACGGGCAGGAGTCCCGGTGCCGGCGGGAACCCGGGGGCGGCCATCCCGAGCAGCGGTCCGGCCGGGGTGCGGGTGCTCGGCACGGCCGAGATCACCGGCGCCGGCCGGGCCGGCCAGGACCCGGCCCGGACCGGCCGGCTCGACAGGGTCCGGCTGCCCGGCGGCACCACCGGCCTGAGCACCGACGGCTACGTCTACCTGCCGCCGCAGTACTTCCAGCCCGGCAACGAGGGCAAGCACTTCCCCGCCGTCCTGGTGATGACCGGCTTCCCCGGGGACGCCACCAACCTGGTCACCAAGCTGCGCTACCCGGCCACCGAGCTCGACCTGCTGCGCACGGGCGCGATGAAGCCGACCGTCCTGGTCCTGATGCGGCCCTCGCCCAGCATGCCCCGGGACAGCGAGTGCGAGGACGTCCCGCACGGGCCGCAGGCGCAGAGCTACTTCACCACCGACGTGCCCGCCGACCTGCGGGCCACCTACCGGGTGCTGGGCGGCGCGGGCAGCCTCGGCGTCATGGGCGACTCCACCGGCGGCTACTGCGCGGTCAAGCTCGGCATGGAGCACCCGGCCACCTTCCGGGCCGCGGTCTCGCTGTCCGGCTACTTCAAGGCGGCGGAGGACGCGACCACCGGCGACCTCTTCGGCGGCAGCCCGCAGCGCCGGAACGAGGCCGACCTGAACTGGCGCCTGGCCCACCTGCCGGTGCCCGCGCTCTCGGTGCTGCTCGCCGACAGCAAGCAGGACGGCGGCACGTACGCCGACTCCTCCGCCTTCGCGGCGAAGGCCCGGCCGCCGCTGGTGGTGGCCCAGGCGACGGTGGACACCGGCGGCCACAACTTCACCACCTGGGACCGGCTGGTCCCGCCCTCGCTCGGCTGGCTCAGCGCGCACCTGCCGGACCCGGCGTGACCTCCGTCTACCGGGCGAGCAACGGCAGCGGTGCCCCCGTACGGGCGGGCAGCTCCAGCCGGGTCAGCAGGGCCGACGGCGAGACCTCGACCACGCGGCAGCCCGCCCGGTGCCGGCAGTACCGGGCCACCGACGGGCCGCGCAGCCGGTCGAAGCGACGCCGGGTGGCGGCGCCGAGGACGAGCAGGTCGTCAGGGCCGGTAACGGCGGCGACCAGGGCGGGGCCGGGCTCGGAGTTCACCACCATCGGGCGGATGACCAGGCCGGACGGGTAGCCGCCGTAGGCCTGCTCGAAGGCGACGTCCAGGCGCCGCCGGGCGGCGTGCTCCAGTTCGGACAGTGGGCGCGGCCCGTCCCGGTCGCCCGCCGTCCAGGCGGCGACGGGGACGAGCACGGCCGCCTGCCTGGCCGCCTCGCCGACGGAGTGGTACAGGGCGGCCAGGCTGCTCAGTGATCCGCTCAGACCGACGATCACCCGGGCGGATCCGCTGCTGCCCCCGGTGGTGTTCGCGGTGGTGGTCCCGGTCATGGCCGTTCGCCTCCGTCTCTCCGGTAGCTCACTCCGGTCGAGTTCTGCCGGGCGGGTGCTCCTTGCTCCGGATGCCTCCAGTGAACCCCGGAACCACCTCGTCCGTACCGGCGCTGTCACCACCATGACGCCGGTCACACGCATCTTGACGGCCCCCTGACACGCGCGCAGGTGTGCGCGATCGGCTCGAACGACTGTTCCGTGGCCGTGTCAGGAGGGCGTCAAGGACGGCGGCCGGGGCGTACGGCCTGTGTCAAGGGCGGGTGCGGTCGGTGTGCGGAGGGTTTCCACTGGAGGAGTCCGGAACGCCGTCCGAAGGGATCCTCACCGTGAACGACACCGCCCTCGCCGTCGAGCCTCCGCTACGCCGGGTCGTCCGGCTCGTCGACCACAGTCCGGCCGAGCAACCGGAGGCCGTGGTACGGACCGTGGAGCCGGCCCCCGTCCACGACCGTGGCCGTGCGGCGAGCTGCCGCATCGCGATGCAGTTCGAAGACTGACCCGGAGGAGTGCCACCATGACCCAGCTCATCGCGCCCTCTGACGCCGCCGAACCCGCCGCCGAACCCGCCGCCGACCGCGCCGCCGCCTCCGCCGAGGCGCTCGGCGGGCCCCTGGCCGGCCTCGGCGCGGCCCGGCCCGGGAGCCGACCTGCTGGTCGGCGGGGTGGGGCTGGCGGAGGCGGCCGAGCGGTTCGGCACCCCGCTGTACGTGCTGGACGAGGGCGAGGTGCGCAGCCGTGCGCGGGCCTACCGGCGGGCACTGCCGCACGCCGAAGTGCTGTACGCGGCCAAGGCCTTCCTGTGCAGCGCGATGGCCGACTGGGTCGCGGAGGAGGGGCTCGGCCTGGACGTCTGCTCCTCCGGCGAACTGTGGCTGGCGGTCTCGGCGGGCTTCCCGGCACAGCGCATCCTGCTGCACGGCAACGCCAAGTCCCCGGAGGAGCTGCGACTGGCGCGCCGGCTGAGGGTCGGGCGGATCGTGATCGACGGCCCGGCGGAGATCGCCCGACTGGCGGCGCTGGTCGCCGCCGACACCCCGCAGAAGGTGCTGGTCCGGGTCGTCCCCGGGATCGCCGCCGGACACCATGCGGCGGTGCGGACCGGGGTCGGCGGGCAGAAGTTCGGCTTCGCGATCGAGGGCGGCGACGCGGCGGACGCGATCGCCCGGGCGCTCGACCAGCCCGGGTTGGAACTGGCCGGGCTGCACTGCCACCTGGGCTCGCAGATCACCGACGTGGGACCGTACCTGGGGGCGGTGGACGCGCTGGTGCGGCTGCTGGCCCAGGTGCGCGAGCGGCACGGTGTCGAGCTGCCCGAGCTGGACCTCGGCGGCGGGCACGGGATCCGCTACCTGCCCGGCGCCGGGGAGTTGGACCTCGCCGAGTTCGCCGTCCGGGTGACGGACCGCCTGGCGGTGCGCTGCGCCGAGGCGGACCTGGAAGTGCCGCGACTGATCGTCGAGCCCGGCCGTGCCATCGCCGGACCGGCCGGGGTGGCGGTCTACCGGGTGCTGTCCGTCAAGCACGGCGCCGACGGCCACCGCTTCGCCGCGGTGGACGGCGGGATGAGCGACAACCCGCGCCCGGCCCTGTACGGATCGGAGTACAGCGTGCGGCTGGTGGGGCGGCGCTCGGACGCGGGCGCGATGCGGGTCGACGTGGTCGGCCGCCACTGCGAGGCCGGGGACGTGCTGGTGCGCGACGCGGTGCTGCCCGCCGACCTGCGCCCGGGCGACCTGCTGGCCGTACCGGCCGCCGGCGCGTACCAGCTGTCCATGGCCTCCGGCTACAACCTGGTCGGCCGCCCGGCGGTGGCGGCGGTGCGCGACGGGCGCGCCCGCCTGCTGATCCGGCGTGAGACGGTGGAGGACTTCCGCCTGCGCGAAGTCGGCCGCTGACGCATGGGGCGCGAGAAGTCGGCCGGTCCGACTTCTCGCGCAGGTGCGGGACCCGGGCCCGTCCCCACGGGCTGTGCGCCCGGAAGCGGACGGTGTCGGTGCCGCGGTCGAACCACGGCTTCCGGTCGGGAGCCCGAGGACGGACTCGGGGGCCTGTGTGGCGCGATCTGTGGGGTGCCCGTCGTTGACGCCTTTCGCGCAGGTCAGGCAGCCTGCTGGCATGCGTCGGGTGGTGTTCGTGGTGTACGAGGGGTTCCAGGCGGTCGACCTGGTCGGCCCGCATTCGGTGTTCCATTACGCACAGCAGGCGGCCGGTGGTTACGAATGCCGGGTGGTGGCGCCCGGAGCCGGTCCGGTACGGTCCTCCAGCGGCCTGCCGATGGTCGCCGAGCACGGGATCGGCGACCTCGACCCCGAAGGGCTGGACACCCTCGTGGTGGTGGGCGGACCGGGGGTGAGCGACGCGTGCCGCGATCCCGCGCTGGTCGCCTGGATCGCCGCCGCGGCGGCCGGGTCGAGGCGGGTCGCGTCGGTGTGCAGCGGGGCGCTGCTGCTCGCCGCCACCGGGTTCCTGACCGGGCGGAGGGTCACCACCCACTGGGCGCGCGAACGGCAACTTCTCGATCAACACCCGGAGTTGACGGTCGACTGCGACCCGATCTTCATCCGGGACGGTCCGGTCTGGACCTCGGCCGGGGTCAGCGCGGGCATGGACCTCGCGCTCGCCCTGGTCGAGGACGACCACGGCCCGGAGATCGCGCTGGCCGCCGCCCGCGAGATGGTGCTGTACCTGCGGCGGCCGGGCAACCAGTCGCAGTTCAGCGTGCCGCTGTGGTCGGCGCAGCCGAGCAGCGACCCGATCCGCAAGGCCGTACGGGCCGTCCAGGAGGATCCCGGGGCCCGGCACTCCGTCGCCGCGCTGGCCGACCTCGCCGGTCTGAGCCCGCGCCACCTGCAGCGCCGCTTCACCGCGGAGATCGGCGTGGGGCCGGCGGCCTACGTCGAGCGCGTCCGGGTCGAGGCGGCCCGGCGGGCGCTCACCGAGGCCGACGAGCCGGTGGCCGCAATCGCCCGGCGCCTCGGCTTCGGCACCGCCGAGACCCTGCGCCGGGTGTTCCGGCGCCGCCTGGGGATCGCCCCCGGCGAGTACCGGGAGCGCTTCGGCCCGGCCGGAGCAGGAGGGCCGGTCGCCGAGGCGACCGTCCCCGGCTCGCCCACGACATCAGGAGGTTGAGATGGAGGAACGACTGGTGACGGTGGTCACCGGCGGCAGCCGCGGGATCGGCGCGGCCGTCTGCGCCCGCCTCGCGAACGAGGGCCACGACCTCGTCCTCGGCTACCGCTCCGACGGCTCCGCGGCGGAGTCGGTCGCCGAACGGGTCCGGCAGGCGGGCCGCCGGTGCGTCACCGTCCGTGCGGACACCGCGGACGAGGCGGACGTCGAGCGCCTCTTCGACCGGGCCGCCGAACTCGGTCCCTTGACCGCGCTGGTGAACAACGCCGGGACGGGCGGCCCGGTCGGCCGACTGGCCGAGGCCGACGCCGCGGGCATCCGCCGGGCGCTCGACGTCAACGTCCTCGGCTACCTCCTCTGCGCCCGGCGCGCGATCCGGGAGATGGCGGGGCGCGGCGGGGCGATCGTCAACGTCTCCTCGGCCGCGGCCACGCTCGGCAGCCCCGGGCAGTACGTCCACTACGCCGCCGCCAAGGCCGCCGTGGACGCCATGACGGTGGGGCTGTCGAAGGAGGTCGCCGCCGACGGCATCCGGGTCAACTGCGTCGCCCCCGGTACCGTCTGGACCGACTTCCACCAGGACCCCGAACGCCCGGCCAAGGTGGCCTCCGCCATCCCGCTGGGGCGGGCCGGCCAGCCCGAGGAGATCGCCGCCGCCGTCTCCTGGTTGCTCTCCGCGGACGCCTCGTACGCGACCGGGGCGATCCTCCGGGTGGCCGGGGGCCTGTAGGGCGTGTGCCGAGTGCGCGAGAAGTCGGCCGGTCCGACTTTGGGGGGTTCTCGGTGGTGTAGCAGGCCGGCGCCCGGCCGCCGGCGGTGGTGGCCGGACCGCGGCCGACCGGGCGCCGACGGTGCCGG